>CAZCGD010000626.1:0-17170 GCA_964498105.1 uncultured Streptomycetaceae bacterium | reverse complement strand
CACCGAAACAATGATGCCGACCATGCCCGCCGCGACTGACGAGGCCAGAATCCCGCGAAATCCGGTTTCAGTAATCACGATGACCCCCTCTCCTGCCCTCGATAAAATTGTGCGCCCCTATTCCCAATCCGCATGTCAATTTTAATAGAACGTGCCTGGAAAAAGGCAGGCGTCCCATCTTCAATCTGATACCAATTTACTTATTGCTGACCGCGTATGCCCGCCTGCTTGATCACGCGGCTCCACTGGGCGTGCTCGGCACGAATATGCGCGGCGAACTCTGCGGGGGTGCTGCCCACGGCCTCCGAGCCGTCGGCGACGAGGCGCTTCATCATTTCGGGCGCGCGCGTAGCCTTGATCGTTTCGGCGGCAACCCGGTCGGTGATGTTCTTCGGAGTACCTTTCGGCGCGATGAGCCCGTACCAATTCACGACTACGACGGGCACACCAGCCTCGGTGAGCGTCGGCATGTCGGGCAAGGCGGACGCGCGTTTACCGGGTGTCACGGCCAGCGCGCGCAGCCGTCCGGCATGGATATGCGGCTGGGCAGAGATGATGGTCGCAAACGAAAGGTTGATGCGCCCACCGATCAGGTCGGTATAGGCGGCCCCCATGCCCTTGTACGGGATGTGGACCATGTGCGTTCTGGTGGCCACCTGGAACAGCTCGGTGCTCATGTGAATCGGGCTGCCGATGCCGGAAGAGCTGTAGTTCAGTTTGCCCGGGTTCGCGCGCGCGTATTTCACCAGCTCAAGTGCCGATTTCGCGGGCAATGAAGGATGCACGACCAGCACGTAGCCCTGCGCGGTGAACTGTGACACCGGCGCGAAATCCCGCACGATGTCAAAACGCGAATCGTACAGCAGCGGATAGATCACGGTGGTGGCGCTAAGCATCATCAGTGTGTGGCCGTCCGGTGCTGCGCTCGACAGGATCTCGAGGGAGACATTGCTTCCCGCACCGGGACGGTTGTCCACGACGACGCTCTGTCCGAGCGTATCGGTAAGACTCTGCGCGAGGCCGCGCGTGACGGCATCCATGCCGCCGCCCGCCGCCAGCGGCACGAGCACCCGCATCGGCCGGCTCGGGTATGTCTGGGCGTGAGCGGTAAGTGCCAGCGACGCGAACAGCAACGCCAGCGCTTTGGTTACAGCGTGTCCGCTCATCGCAACTCCTCCGCTGCGTGAAGCCACCTGCCACGGCACTTCTTCTTCCTCCCCATCGTTTTCCTCGTCTTCCTCGTCCTCCTCCGGCTTCTTCTTCTCCTCTTCCTCGTCGTCCTCCGGGTCGCCCGCGGCGTTCAAACCAAGGCGCGCGGCCGCGCTGCCGAATCGCGTCTTGTGGGGCTCCTCCCCATCTATTTCTACTCGCTCTACCTCACTCATAAGTTACTCATCCTCGTCCGTCGTCACCGGGTTTTGGGGCCCCATCGCTCATCACCGATATTCGGTCCACTCACGAGCCGCAACCCGCCAGTTACTGGAGCCAGGCTGTTTCGCCCCTGGCCCCAAGTGTGGCATAAGTCATCGACGCTGCAGACTGACCATTCAATACTGAACTCGGTATGCGCATTGATCGACACTCTCTCGCTGCCTTCGGGCTGATCCTGCTTGTGCTTGGCGGTTGTTCGTCTGCGCCGCAGCAAGCCGAACTGGAGGCCGGCGCCGGCGCCGCCCAGCACGCGCTCAGCCTGCAAGGCAAACCGTACCGCGCCGGCGGCAACTCGCCGCGAGGTTTCGACTGCAGCGGGCTGGTGCAGTACAGCTATGCCAGCGTCAACTTGCGCCTGCCGCGAAACACGGAAGGACAGTGGGCCAGCTCCCGCGCCGTCTCCAGGAAGGAGATCCGCCCGGGCGATCTCCTGTTCTTCCATCAGGAAGGCAAGCGTAACTCGCACGTCGGCATTTATGTCGGCAACAACCGCTTCGTGCACGCTCCGTCGAGCGGCAAGCACGTCTTGACCGCAAGCTTAGGCGATCGGTACTGGAGTCAGCACTTCGCCGGAGCGCGGCGCCCTCTCGGGTAGCGAAGAACAAGCCCCGCCCGTAAGAAGTAAGGGGTCAGGCTGAGCTGACCCCATTTCGTATTTCAGTCAGATCAATCTGTTGCCGTGGTCCGACCCGGGCTCGCGGTCAGATCAGCGCGTTGCGCTGGGCCGCCCCGGATTCCGGGAACGCGGCGGAAGCGCGAGAGCCAATCTGCTCGACGACCCCGGCAATCCTGGGCTTGGGAACCCAGTCGGGTGGATTCCAGAAAATGTGCGGGCCGATTTCATCGACGCGGTTGAGCCCGAGCTGCGCTATGACCCGGTCCATCTCGGTCTGGAAAACCTCGAGCGCGCGGTAGGCGCCTGCTTCGCCAGCGGCGGCAGCGCCATAGAGCGTAGGCCTGCCGGACATGACCAGGTCCGCCCCCATGGCGATGGCCTTCACGATATCCGCACCGCGTCTCGCACCACTGTCGATAATGATCTTGAGCCGGTCGCCAACGGCTCTGCGGACCTCCGGCACCACTTGAAGAGGAGCCGGCGCGCTATCCAGGTAGCGGCCGCCATGGTTCGACAGGACGACACCGTCCAGGCCGTAGTCGGCGGCGAGCACGACGTCTTCCCAGCTCTGCAGCCCCTTGACCAGCATGTGGCCCCGCCAGATGTCGCGGATGCGCTTGATGTCGTCCCAGCACTGGGTGTCGGGCTTGGTGAGCTCGTGGTCGGTGGGCTTGTCCGTGAGCTTGCTCGAGAGTTCCGACGGATAGTTCGCTTTCCTGAAGGCGCCGCGCTTGATGTATTGCGGGGCCAGAACACGCAGGCACCAGCCGGGATTGGCGAGGACCTGCGCGATCAGCCTCGGCGTGTAGCGGAGCGGCATGGTGTAGCCGTTCCTGCGGTCGTGCTCGCGATTGGCGCCGACCGAGCCGTCGACGGTGACGAGCAGGGTGTCGAATCCAGCCGACTTGATCCGCTGGACGAAATCCATCCGGAGCTTCTTGTCCACCCACATATAAAGCTGGAACCAGAGGTTGCCGCCCGCAGCCTCGACTATTTCCTCCATCGGGGTCAGCGAATTGGTGGCCACGGTACACGGTACGCCCATCCGGGCCGCCGCCCTGGCCAGCGCCACTTCGCCTCCATCGCTCATCAGGCTCGCCGATGCCGTCGGCGAAATGGCGTAGGGCATGGCGATCTTCTTGCCGAAAATCTCGATGGCGGTCGAGCGCCTGGACACGTCCTTCAAGACCCGGTTTTTGATCTTGAGCGAACGATACACCTCGCGGTTGTGCTGGAGGGCTATTCCATCCTCCGCGGCGCCATCGATGTATTCGAATATGCCGCGGGGCAGACGCTTCCTTGCAATCTGCCGGAGGTCCTCGATGTTACAGAGACGCAGTTCGTCACTCGTCATGGCGGATTTCGTTTCGTTCGACCTGTCTCGCTCAGCCGGCAGCCGCTATTTGGCGGCCGTGACGACGATTTCCACCAGCGTCGTCGGACTGCCGAGCTCCACCGCCACGCACGCTCGCGTTGGAGGATTCTTGCGGTCGATCCATGCGAGCCACGCTTCGTTCATCGCCGCTTTTTGCGCCATGTCCGAAATATAGACGGTCGCGGACAGCAGCTTCGACTTGTTCGTGCCGCTTTTGGCGAGCAATCCGTCGATCTTCGCCAGCACCTGCTCGGTCTGTTGCTTCATCCCGACCGACTTGTCCTCGGCCGTCGTGCCGGCAACGTAGACGGTGCCGTTGTGCTCGACCACCTTGCTCAGGTGCCCGCTCAAATCATGGCGCTCGATGCTCATCTCGGTGTTCTCCTGTCCGTGAAGTTGTGGTTTGAGAGTTCTATAGCCGGATGTTCGCCGCGCGAACAACGTCGCGCCACTTGGGAATTTCGGCGTTCAAGTGCTCGGCAAGCCGTTCGGGCACCCCTCCGACCAGGTCCGCGCCGAGGGCGGCGATGCGATCGATCACGTCGCGCTGCGCGAGCGCGACTGCAAGTTTCCCATTGACCTCCGCGACGATGGCGGCCGGCGTGCCCGCAGGAGCCAGTATGCCCCACCAGGTGCTCGCCTCGAATCCCGGGATCGCCGTCTCCGCTATCGTCGGCACGTCCGGCAGCATGGCGGAGCGCTTCTCGCCGGTCACGGCCAGCGCCCTCATCCGGCCGGATCGCACGAACTCCTGCGACGCGGCCGGGTTGGCGAACGCGATATCCACCTGGCCTGAGAGGAGGTCCACCAGAGCCGGGCCCATGCCTTTGTACGGCACCATCACGATATTCACCCCGGCCTTTGCCTTGAACAACTCGGCAGCGAGATGCACCGATGTCGCGATAGTGGTCGCATAGTTGAGTTTGCCCGGTCTCAACTTGGCGAGCGCGATCAGCTCCTTCACCGATTTTGCCGGCACCGAGGGATGCACGAGGAGAATATTCATCGACTTCGCCATGAGCGACACGGGCACGAAGTCCTTGATGGGATGGTAATTCACCTTCTGAATATCCGGCAGCACCGTCAAGTTGGTGCTTCCGAGCAGCAGCGTGTAGCCGTCCGGCGCTGCGCGTGCCGCCATCTCGAAAGCGATGGCGCCGCCGGCGCCGGGGCGGTTGTCCACCACCACCTGCCTGCCCCAGGCTTCAGCGAGCTTCTGGCCCGCCAGGCGCGCCATGACATCATTGCCGCCGCCTGGCGGCGAGGGCACGATCAGCCGGACGGTCTTTTCCGGATAGGCGCCCCGTGCCGCGCCGCCGAAAACAAATGCCGCCAGCACGCAAGCCAAGGGGATAGCGACTCGCAATGCACGAAGATCAATCATTGGGGGTCTACCGTGAAAGCTTAAGGCCTCACTACACCCCATCACGGCATGGTCGCGAACGCGCTGTCCGGCGACTTGCCCGCGATGGTCGTCCGGTGCAGCTTGCGCTTGTACTGGGTCTTGTCGAACGTCGTCGCCCGGTGCAGCGCGCAGCGGTTGTCCCACATCACCGCGTCGCCGTCGCGCCAGCTATGGCTGTACACGAACTGCGGCTGCGTGCAGAACGCGGTCAGCTCCTCCAGGATCCTGCGCCCTTCCCGCGGCGGCATGCCGACGATCTCCTGCGCGTGTGCTCCGACGTAGAGCGCCTTGCGGCCGTTGACAGGGTTCGACCGGATGAGCGGGTGCGTGACGACGTGGCGCGCCTTGTCTTCGTCGAGATAGCCGTCGTCGTGCTCCTTGTCCGGGTGCGTCATCCGGTGGACGGCCACCAGTCCTTCCAGCTCGGCCTTGCGCGCGGCCGGCAGCGCGTCGTACGCCGCCCGCGCGCTCGCGAATTCGGTGTTGCCGCCGACCGGCGGCACGATGCGCGCCGCGAGCAGCGAGGCGAGCGCCGCGACCGGCTTGAACGAACTGTCGCTGTGCCAGGCCTCGTTGCGCTCCCGGTGAAGCATCGCCGGGTGATCGGGGGGCAAGAAATTCCCGTCCTTGCCGAGGTTGGTCATGACCGAGATGTGCCCCGGATTCCAGTCGTTGCCGGGGTGCGCGATCATCGTTTCGAGCTCGCCGAATTTGCGGCTGAACGCGATCTGCGACTCGTCATTGAAATTCTGGTCGCGGAAGACGAGAATCTGGTACTCGTTGAACGCGTTCCAGATCGTGCGGAAGTCCTCGCGTGGTATGGGCACCGTCAGGTCGATGCCGGTCACCTCGGCGACGAAGAGCGGGTGCAGGCGGTTGACGGCGAGTCGGGTCTTGAGCGTATCCATGGCTCCTCCAAAAGGGGCGGCGTAACGATTTCAGCCTGAGGAAATCTTACTCTGACCCCAATTATTTTGCTCGCTACTCCGCTTTGATCCCCTGCTCCTTGAACACGACGCGCCACTTCTTGATCTCGCTCTGCAGGTGCGCGGTCATCTCCTCGGGCGTGCTCGCAATTACGTCGAAGCCGCGCTCCTGCCAGCGCTTCACCGCATCGGGCGTCTTCATCACCGCTCGCACCTTTTCGTTGAGCGTCGCGATGATAGTCGCGGGCGTGGCCTTCGGCGCCGCGAGGATCTGCCACGTAGTGAACTCGTAGCCGGGCAGACCGGCCTCCGCCATCGTCGGTATCTGCGGTGCGCCGGGGTTGCGCTTCGTGGCGGTGATGCCGAGCGCCTTCAGCCGCCTGGCCTCGATAAACGGCAGCGCTTCCGTGATCGCATTGACGAAATACAATTGTGTTTCGCCGCTTAGGGTCGCGATCGTCGCCGGGCCGCCGCCCTTGTAGTGCACGGGGACGAGCTTGATCTTCGCGATATTGTTGAGCAACTCCCCCGCGATGTGGGGATTCGAGCCCGCGCCCGCCGTGCCGTACGTAATCGCGCCGGGCTTCGCCCGCGCGAGCGCAACCAGGTCCTTCATCGAATTTACCGGCAGGGCTGGATGCGACACCAGGACGGACGCCACCGACGCGAGCAGTGAAACAGGTGCGAAGTCGGTGACGGGGTCATACGGCACCTTACTGTACGCGAACTGATTCGTCACGAAGGGCAGAGTGTTGACGAGCAGCGTGTAGCCGTCGGGCGCGCTCTTCGCGGCGAGCTCGGTGCCGATCATGCCCGAGGCGCCGCTGCGATTGTCGATGACGACCTGCTGGCCGAGGGCCTTGCCCAGATCCGCGCCCACCAGGCGCGCGACGAGGTCCACGCTGCCGCCCGGCGGAAAGGGCGACACGATGCGGATCGGCTTGGTCGGATAGTCGGCCGCGAACGCGTACGCCGCGATGAACGCCAGGACCATAAATGCCATTGCCCGTTTCATAGACCACCTCTTGCGATGCATCCTGTCAGTCTGGAAACATGGGGACCAGTCTTGTCTCTATTCAAGGCGGAAGTCGGAAGGAGGAAGGCGGAAGGATAGCTTAGAGCGCCAATTTGCCCATCAAAACTGAGCTTCTAAGCCCGAAAAAGTAGCCTTTTTAGAAGCGTTGTCTTAACCGATCAATGCGTTGCGTTGGTCCGACCCCGCATTGGTGCACCGCATTGGTGTCACAAAAATAAATAGGGGACAGACCACCACTACCGGCATGTAGTAAATGTGGTCTGTCCCCTATTTGGTCTTGAAACCACCTCTGTCCTGCTGCCGTCAGGCGACCACCGGCGGCACCGCGCTCAGCATCCACCGCGCCATCGCAGTCATCCGCGCATCCTCGTGTTGCTGGCCCATCAGCTGCACGCCCACCGGCAGGCCGCCCACGCTCATCAGCGGCATCGTGACCGCCGGCGCGAACAGCATGGAACTCGCCGCGTTGAAGACGAAATCGCCGGTCGGGCGCGGCGCGAGCGGCTGGCCCGGCACGTCGCCGGACCAGAGCGGCGCAGGCCCGGGGCAGGAGAGCGTGATGGCCGCGTCGGCGAGCGGCGCGAGCGCGGCGTGGCATTGCTGTGCACTCGCGCGCCTCAGCAGCAAGGCCCGGTAATCCTCCGGACTCATCGCCTCGGCCTTCTTTACCACGGCCTTGAGGCGGGCGCTGACGCCGTCGGGGTGCTGCTCCACCAGGTTGCTCTGATACCAGCGGTTTTCCCAGCGCGTGATCGAGTTGCAAAGGTCGCTGCCGTCGGCGATGGATCGCTCGAGCGCCTCGATCCACGCGTGGTCGCCGCGGCGCAGCAGCGCGACGCCTGCGCGCCGCAGATTCTCCAGCAGCGACTCGAACGCCGATCTGCTCGCTGCATCGAGCGCGGCCCAGCCCTCGGTTTCCAGCACGATCAGGCGTTCGGGCTTCGTAGCGACAGGGGGTGTCGCAGGACCGAGGAGCCCGGGGCGGCCGGGGTCTCCCCCCGCGCGGCTCGCGATCTCGATTGCGACTTGCCACATGTCCTCGATGCAGCCGGCGTGTACGCCGGTGGTGCTCATGCTCGTTGTCTGGCGCTCGCCGCGGTTGATGCCGCCCATCGTCGGCTTCAGCGCGACGTTGCCGCAGTAGGCGGCGGGCCGGATGACGGAGCCGCCCACTTGCGTGCCGAGGGCCGCCGGCACCATGCGCGAGGCGACCGCGGCGGCGGAGCCGGACGAGGAGCCGCCCGGCGTGCGCGCCGGATCGAAGGGATTGGTGGTCGGACCCGGGTGCGATCCACCGAGTTCAGCCGTGACCGTCTTGCCGAACACCACGGCACCGGCCTGGCGCAGTGCCCAGACCGCGGCGTTGTCGCGCTTCGGGAAATTTCCGCGATAGGCGTCGCAGCCCAACTGCGTCGGCATGTCCTTCGTCTCGAGCAGGTCCTTGATGGCGACCGGCATGCCGTCGATGGGTGACATGGGACGGCCTTCTTTCCATCGGGCAGCGCTGGCGTCGGCGGCTGCGCGCGCGCCCTCCTCGTTCCGCACGACGAAGGCCTTGACCACCGGCTCGCGCGCTGTGATGGTTTCCAGGCAGCGCTCCAGGTAGGCGCGAGGCGTGTCGGACCCGTCGCGGAAGCGCGGCGTGGCGTCGTGGAAGGTAAGGGCCTTGAACACTCGCGGGTCGTAACTGCGCGGCGTGGGGGTGTCCATGTGCAAAGCGGAAGGAGGAAGGCGGAAGGCGGAAGGATAGCTTAAAGCGTCAATTTCCAACCCAAAAAGCAGCCGCTAAGGTTGAAAAACGAGCCTGACGGGCGACGTTCTATTGTTCGATCAAAGTGTTACGTTGGTCCGACCTGGATTGGAGACGCAGTGCCATGTCGGCGCTCACCGCCGCACGCGCGTTCACCACGCGCGACAAAGCGACGCGCGAAACATCGAGCTTGCGCGCGAATTCCGTGACCGATATTCGACCCCCCGCAAGCACGGTGTCCTGGAGCATTTCGCCCGGGTGCGGCGGGTTATACATGCGCGTCGCCATCGTAATGTCCCTCAGGATAGTCCTGGTAATCTACAAAAACAGCGTCAGGGCCTTCAAAGCTAAACGTCAGGCGTCGTGCTGGGCCAATGCCCACGCCACATGCTCGCGCACAAGTTCCGATGAATGATGCTCCCATGCTTTGAGCGCGTCCACCACCGCCGCTGACTTCGGCGCGTTGCCAAGTCCGACGGCAAGGTTGCGCAGCCACCGCTCGTACCCGATCCGGTGTATCGCACTCCCCGCGAGCTTCTTCTCGAATTGTTCCTCCGTCCAGGAGAACAATTCGACCAGCGTCACGTCGTCCAGGCCGTTCCGCACCGCGAAGTCAGGTTCGCCGCTCGGTGAGGCGAACTTGTTCCAGGGGCAGACCGTCTGGCAGTCGTCGCAGCCGTAAACGCGGTTGCCGATCAGCGGGCGCAGTTCTTCCGGGATCGAGCCCTTGTGCTCGATGGTGAGGTAGGAAATGCAGCGCCGCGCGTCGAGCTGGTACGGACCGGTGAACGCCTTTGTCGGGCAGACGTCGAGGCACTTCTGGCAGGTCCCGCAGTGGTCGGTTTGCGCCGCGTCCACCGGCAGCGGCAGATCGGTGTAGATCTCGCCCAGGAAGAAATACGATCCCGCTTCGCGGTTCAAGAGCAGCGTGTGCTTGCCGCGCCAGCCCAGGCCCGCCTTGCCCGCCAGCTCCACCTCCATCACCGGCGCGCTGTCGGTGAACACGCGGTAGCGGAATTCGCCCACCTCCTCCCCGATCCTGTCGGCGAGCTTCTGCATCCGGCTGCGCATCAGCTTGTGATAGTCGCGCCCGAGCGCGTAACGCGAGATGAACGCGCGGCTGCCGTCAGCCAGCACTTCGGCCGTGTCGCGCGCATGCGGTGGCGTGTAGTTCATGCGCGCGGCAATCACGCGCAGCGTGCCGGGAATCAGCTCGGCCGGGCGGCTCCGCTTCGTCCCGTGCCGCTCCAGGTACTCCATCTCGCCGTGATACCCCTTCCCCACCCACTCCAGCAACCGCGTCTCCGCTTCGCCCAGCTCGCAGTCGGCGATCCCGATCTGCTGAAAGCCCAACTCGGCGCCCCAGCGCTTAATGTCGCGCGCGAGGGCGGCGTAGTCGGTGTGCTGGTCAGTAATGGACATTCAATACTCTAAATCAAAACCCTTAATGGACAGGATTAACAGGATTCACAGGATTAAATCCAAATCAAAATCTAAACCCTAAATGTTTCGCACTTGATTTGGTGTTGAAGTTGAACTTGTTAATCCTGTTAATCCTGTCTATTTCTGTACTTGCTTCTCTTGGCGTCCTCTGCGTTCTCCGCGGTGAGGCTTTACGGCTGCTTGGCGCTCTGCGGCACGTCGCGCAGATCCATCACCCACCCAAGCGCGGAGCGGCACCACTGTTGTTTCGCCGGCCGCAGCTCGCCCCGCTGGCGGATGGTGCCAATGCGCAGCCCGAAGACCTGCGGTTCGCCAACATTCGTTGAATAAATCGACGTACCACATTCCGGGCAGAACGCCTGCACGCGCTTCACCCCGCTTTCGGCGGTCTTGATATAGGTCTTTAGCTTCCCACCTCGCACCTCGAACTTGTCCCTGGGCGCGCGAACGACGACCCGAAACGCGGAACCCGTGAACGTCTGGCAATCCGTGCAGTGGCAAACCGTAACCTTGTCCGGATCGATTTCCGCGACAAAAGTAATGTTCCCGCAATGGCACCCACCGTCGATTTTCATAGCAGTTTTCTCCAAGCTAACAAACCATGGGTCGTGATTCGACTCCCACCACCCCGTCACTGTCGTGCCACCCCTCCTCCGGCAGGAGGGGAGCTAGTCGGGTCATCCTTCCGCCTTTCGCCTTTCGCCTTTCGTCTTTCGCCTATTGCCTTTTGCCTTTTGCCTTTTGCCTTCAAGGCGTCCCGCGTTTCCATCATAATCCGCCCGTGCCCGACCTAACCCGCTTCCTCCCCGCAGAATCCGACACTTTGGCCTTCGGCGCCGCCCTAGCCGCTGGCCTCGAGCCCGGCCTGGTGATCTACCTCTCCGGCGAGCTGGGGGCGGGCAAAACCACCCTTGCCCGCGGCCTGCTGCGGGGGCTCGGCTATGAGGGGCGGGTAAAGAGCCCCTCCTTTACCCTGGTTGAACCTTACGAGCTTTCTAGGTTATACTTGTATCACTTTGATTTTTATCGGTTCACCGATCCGCGAGAATTAGGAGAAGCCGGGTTCAGGGAGCACTTCAATCCCACCTCGGTGTGTCTCGTGGAATGGCCCGAAAACGCGGCGGGCGTAGTGCCCGTAGCCGACATAAGAATCACGTTGCAGGTAACCGGCTCGGGGAGACAGCTTGAGATAGACGCCGACACGGAGGCTGGCAGGCCTTGTTTAAGGAAGCTTACTCAGTAGCACCCCAGCGCGGCCGCGCGCCAGCCCGGCCCTCTCTCTGCTTCACCCCCTTCTTTGCCGCACTGACCCTCGCCGTCTGGCTGTACGACGGCGTGGTCGCACCCGCCCACGCGCAGACCGCCATCCAGATCACTGCCGCCCGCGTGTGGCCATCGCAGGACTACACCCGGGTCGCGCTCGAAATCCAGGAACCGGTGAAATACGAGGTGCTGAGCCTCAAGGATCCCGAGCGCCTGGTGCTCGACCTCGAAGGCATAGAAATCACCGCCGCACTCACCGAGCTCGCGGACAAGATCCAGCCCAACGATCCGTACGTGAAGGCCATGCGTATCGGCCGCTTCAAGCCCGGCGTGGTGCGGCTGGTGTTCGACCTCAAGACCGAGGTCAAGCCACAGGCGTTTGTGCTGCCGCCGATCGGGGACTACGGCCATCGCCTGGTGCTCGACCTCTACCCGCTGGTGCCGCACGACCCCCTGCTCGCTTTCCTCGACAAGCTGCAAGCGGAGCCGGGCACGGCGGCCCCACCCACCATCGCGAAATCGCCGGTGCCGGCTGACGCCTCCCGCCCTGCCCCCACCACCAAGGCCGCGCCGAAGCGCGACCGCCTGATCATCGTCGTGATAGACCCCGGGCACGGCGGCGAGGATCCGGGCGCCCGCGGCCGCCGCGGCACCCACGAGAAGGACATCACGCTCGCCATTGCGAGCAAGCTCAAGACGCGCATTGACCGGGAACCCAACATGCGCGCGGTGCTGACCCGCGACGGCGACTACTACCTGTCGCTGCAGGCGCGCGTGGAGAAGGCGCAGCGAGTGCGCGCCGACCTCTTCGTCTCGATCCACGCCGACGCCTTCATCAAGCCGCATGCGCGCGGCGCCTCGGTGTTCGCGCTGTCCGAGCGTGGGGCCACCAGCGCCGCCGCGAGCTGGCTCGCCAAGCGCGAGAACGACGCCGACCTGATCGGCGGCGTCAACCTCGAGGGCAAGGACCGCTACCTGAAAATGACGCTTGCCGACCTGTCGCTGACGGCACAGATCAACGACAGCCTGAAGCTTGGGCGCTCGGTGCTGGAGCAGATTGGCGGCATTAACGACCTGCACAAGCAGGATGTCGAGCAGGCCGGCTTTGCCGTGCTGAAGGCGCCGGACATCCCCTCGATCCTGATCGAGACCGCGTTCATCAGCAACCCGGACGAAGAGCGGAAGCTGCGCAGCCCCGCCTACCAGAACCAGATGGCGGACGCGCTGCTGGCGGGGATCAAGCGCTACTTCGCGAAGAACCCGCCGCTCGCTCGGGATCGACTGGTGTCGATTCAGTGATGACTGACGACTGACGAGTGACAACTGGTGACTGACGGCAGAAAAAACGATTGCGTCGTCCCCGCGAAGACGGGGACCCAGGGGAAATTCACAATTCCTGGATGCCCGCCGGCGCGGGCATGACGAATGCCCAGACTTCCCCTCAAAACCCTCTGTCTTACCCTCCTCCTTGCAGTTGCTCCCGTCCAAGCGGATGTCCGCGGGCGGGTGGTGTCGGTGCATGACGGCGACACGCTGACGGTGCTGGTGGAGCGGCACCAGGTGAAGGTGCGGCTGACGGACATCGACGCGCCGGAGCTCAAGCAGCCGTTCGGCACTCGTTCCCGGCAGTCCCTGGCGGAGTTGTGCTTCGGCAAGGAGGCTTCGCTCGACGTGCGCGGCCAGGACCGCTACCGGCGGACGCTCGCCACCGTCACCTGCGCCGGCACGGACGCCAACGCCGAGCAGGTGCGCCGCGGCTACGCCTGGACCTACACCCGCTTCGCCCGCGCCGACTCGCCGCTGATCGCGATCGAGAGCGAGGCGCGCCGCGCCCACCGCGGACTGTGGTCCGAACGCTCCCCCGTCGCGCCGTGGGACTGGCGCCGCAACCGCTAAGGCAAAAGTAGAAAGGCAAAAGGAGAAAGTAAAGGCCGCTGAACAGCGTTGTTTTGCCTTTTGCCTTTTGCCTTTTGCCTTTTGCCTTCTGCCTTCTGCCTTCCGCCTTCTGCCTTCCGCCTTCCGCCTTTTGCCTTGCCTTTCCGTGCTGCTGCGCAGCATTGCGCCGCGGCGGCTAATTGGAATACAGTTGCGGACGAAGTAGATGGCGGGAACGGATTTCACAATACAAAATTTAGTCCCGCCCCAAATGGATGCCAATAGGCTGGAGGAGGTTTCATGCCGTACAAGATTCTGTTCCTGGGCGCGTCCTATGGCTCGCTGCTGGCGGCCAAGATTCTGCCCGCGGGCCACACCATCAAGCTGGTTTGCCTCCCCAACGAAGTCGAGGTGATCAACAAGGAAGGCATCCGCGTCCGCCTGCCGGTCAAGGGCCGCGAGGGTCTGGTCGAGATCGACTCGCGCAAGCTGCCGGGCAAGATTTCCGCCGATGGTCCCGGCGCGGTCAATCCAGCCGATTACGACCTGGTTGCGCTGGCGATGATGGAGCCGCAGTACCGCTCCCCCGGCGTGCGCGAGCTGCTCGACGCCGTAGCCAGGTCGAAGAAGCCGTGCATGTCCATCATGAACATGCCGCCGCTGCCCTACCTCAAGCGCATCCCGGGCCTCAATACCGAAGCGTGCCGGCCCGCGTACGCGGACGCTACCGTGTGGGACAGCTTCGATCCCAGGTTCATGACGCTGTGCAGCCCGGACCCGCAGGCTTTCCGCCCGCCCGACGAGAAGGTCAACGTGCTGCAAGTCAGGCTGCCGACCAACTTCAAGGCCGCAAAGTTCGAATCCGACGCCCACACCGCCATCCTGC
Source organism: uncultured Streptomycetaceae bacterium (assembly GCA_964498105.1). Taxonomy (GTDB): domain Bacteria; phylum Pseudomonadota; class Gammaproteobacteria; order Burkholderiales; family SG8-41; genus SG8-41. Next base: position 3,164 of record CAZCGD010000626.1, on the reverse strand, counting down.
GCCAGCTCGAGAAAGAAGTGGAGGCCGCCCGCTTCGACGACGGCACCGGCAAGCAGATCGAGCTGCCGGTGAAGTTGAAGGTGCACGACTCCATCTGGGTGCCGCTCGCGAAATGGCCGATGCTGATGGCCGGCAACTACCGCTGCGTGACGAAAGACGGCATGCGCCCCATCAAGGACACCGTGCATTCCGACCTCGCAGCCTCGCGCGCGGTTTACAGCTGGGTGATCAAGCTCTGCGTGTCGCTCGGCGCGTCCGAGAAGGACATGGTGCCGTTCGAGAAGTACGCCAACGCGGCGCTGTCGCTGCTGAGCCCCTCCTCCGCGGCGCGGTCCCTGTACGGCGGCGCGCCCAACATCGAGCGGGTGGACCGCCTGGTGCAGGCCATCGCGAAGCAGAAGGGCATGAACTCGCCCGTGATCGACGAGGTCGTCACCCTGGTCGATGCCCAGCTCGAACTGAACCGGAAGAAAGCGAAAGCCGCCTGACCGGCGTGGTGGGGCTGGGTGACGGATCAGGCGCGCATCCTGGCCCGCCGGGCTCTTGGTTTCGGTGAAATCCCGCCTTGTCATCGCCGTCGTCGTGGCGCTGTTCTTCACGGCGTCGTATTTCCTTCAGTCGAGCCACAACCCGATCACCGGCGAGCACCAGCGCGTTGCGCTGAGCCCGGAACAGGAGATCGCGCTGGGCCTGCAGTCGGCGCCGCAGATGGCGGCGAAATTCGGCGGCCTCACGCGCAACGAGCGGGCGTCGAAAGCGGTCAAGGCCATCGGCGAACGGCTGGTCGCCCGCTCGGTGGCGGCGAAGTCGCAATACCGGTTCTCTTTCCACGTGCTGGCGGACCCGAATACGGTCAACGCTTTTGCGCTGCCGGGCGGCCCCATTTTCATCACGGAAGGCCTGCTGCGGCTGCTGCGCACCGAGGGCGAGGTGGCGGCGGTGCTGGGCCACGAAATCGGCCACGTCGTCGCGCGCCACAGCGCGGAGCACCTCGCCCAGCAGCAGTTCATGCAGGGCCTGGTCGGAGCAGTCGCGGTCGGCAGCGGGGATTACAACACGGCACAGGTGGCGCAGATGGTTGGCAGCCTCATCAACATGAAGTACGGGCGCGACGACGAGATCGAGTCGGATGCCCTTGGCATCCGCATCATGGCCGAAGCCGGCTACGACCCGCGCTCCATGCTGAGGGTGATGGAAGTGCTGGCGAAGGCCTCCGCTGGCGCGCGCCAGCCTGAAATCCTTGCCTCCCACCCCAACCCCGGCAACCGGGCGGAGCGGATACAGGCGGAAATCGCCAAGCGGTTTGCCAGCGGCGTGCCGGACGGACTTACGCGCTAGCGCGGGTGACGAGTGATGGGTGATGGGTGATGGGTGATTAGTAGCTAAGACCGGCGCGTTGCGCCCCTCCCGCCTTCCGCCTCTCGCCTATCGCCTCTCGCCTCTCGCCTTACGCCTTACGCCTTCAGTCCAGGCGGACGTTGACCTGCTTCTGAACTTCCTTCCAGCGCTTGTCTTCCGACTCGAGCAGCCTGCGGAAGTCGTCCGGTGTTCCCGGCGTGCTGTCCAGGGTAAGAGACGCAAAGCGGTCTTTCACGTCCGGCGCGGCGAGCGCCCTGTTGATCTCCCGGTTCAGTGCAGCGATGATTTCTTTCGGGGTGCCGGCGGGCGCCAGCACGCCGTACCACTGGAATGATACGAAATCCTTCACGCCCGCTTCCTGGAACGTCTGCACGTTCGGCAGCAGCGCGTGGCGTTTCGGGCTGGTGATCGCGAGCGTCTTCAGCCGGTTCGACTGGATGAACGGCATGGCGGCGGGGACCGCGTTCATCACCAGCGGGATCTGCCCGCCGACAGCGTCCAGCAGCGAGGGGCCGCCGCCCTTGTAGGGCACGTGGTTCAGCGTCAGGCCGGTCCTCTGCTTCAGCCATTCGTAGACCATGTGCGGCCCGCTCGCGAGGCCGCTCGATCCCATGGCGAGTTTTTCCGTCTGCGCACGCGGCATCGCCAGCAATTCCTTCAGCGTGTTGACGCCGAACGACGGGTTGGCGAAAAGTCCCTGGGGCGAGGTCGCCAGCAGGTTGATCGGCTCGAAGTCCTTGATGGCGTCGTAGCGCTGCCTGGCATAGACCAGCGCGTTGATGGTGTGCGGCGCGTCGGCGAGGATGATGGTGTAGCCGTTCGGCGGTGACTTCGCGGCGAGCTCGGTGCCGATCAGCCCGGTCGCGCCGGGGCGGTTGTCCACCACGACAGTCTGGCCGAGCGAGTCGTTCAGCTTCAGCCCGATCGCGCGCCCGGTCAGATCCGACCCGCCTCCGGGCGGATACGGCACGATCATCCGGATCGGCCGCGAGGGATACTGGTCAGCGGCAAGAACGGATAGAGCGGGAAACAACAGCCCGATTGCGATGCCGGGCGCCGTCAGGAGATGAAGGAATTTCATTGGATCTCTCTGTTGATAACTTCCATTAACGGGCGCTAGCCCCCGGTTAATTCCTGCAGGATCGCTGATATCCCCCGCTCAATGTCGTCCCCGTTGTTGCAAAAGCTCATGGACAGCCGGAGCGCATCGTCCTTGACGTTGACGATGACGCGATGCCGCTCCCGCAGTCTGTTCATCATTGCGCCCGCAGTTGCGACCAGTTCACGGCATTCATTTTTCGGTCCATCAGCAGGCTGCTCTCCGAGTTACAGTGAGCCGCGCAATCGTTGAATCAGGCACCAGGGCGACCGTCTTCTGTAAGCGCAATATTACTCCAGCACACCGGATCCCGCAGGGGCAGCCGCACCGCACGCCCCGGGAAATCCTGGCTTCCGCCTGCAAGCCACTTGCTGTTAATCTGATCGGCCATGATGTCCCCTGCTAAAGGCGCCGGCACGGGCGGCGCCTCGTTGCTTGGATATTCAACACACAATTAGGAAGGAGTTGCTGCCATGCGACACCTGCTCCACGCACTCATTGCCGTGCTCTTGCTCACCCAGGCACAGGCCCTGCTTGCCGCGGATGCCGCCTACCCCACGCGCCCTGTGCGCCTAGTCGTGCCTTACGCCCCCGGCGGCGGCTCCGACACCACTGCTCGCGTGCTCGGGCAAAAGCTCGGCGAGCGCCTCGGCCAGACCTTCGTCATCGACACCCGGCCCGGCGCGGCCAGCATGATCGGCACCGA
>CAZCGD010000625.1:0-7590 GCA_964498105.1 uncultured Streptomycetaceae bacterium | reverse complement strand
TTAGATCAGCAGTAAAAGAAAGGCGGCTATGCCGCCTTTTTTGTTTGCGGGAAAGACAGAACCGGAACACGCCGCCAAGACGCCAAGGCCGCCAAGAAAACCAATAACAATAATTGAACTGCCAAGCACGCCATGCGACTCAGGAATCGTACGGCTTAACGCCTCAATAACCGGCGCGATTTTGCGCCCCCTGCGCCGTAAGGCGCGTAGTGGGTTGACGTGTTAACTGTTTTTTTCATTGAATGAATCGAGCTCCAGTTTCAACTTTTTGTACGCGTGAGTTTTCACGGCCATTGAAAACAGAAAATACGAGGCAACTGCATAAAACCCAATGTTTTGGGACAACTCATTCAAGCGCCACGCAACAAATACATACGTGATTTGCACAAATGGAATTGATGGAAATATTGCAGCTCCAGCGTTAGGTTCTCTACCATTTTTTATGTGCCCGATGTTTCCCTGCATAATTTCGTTAAAGAAACCGAAAAAGCACGAAATGAGCGATAACACTACAAGCACGATGTAGATGAATACTTCCATACGGTTAACGTGAAATGGGTTTAAGCGGGGTAGATTGCGCCCAGCACGCGCGGCCCGCGCGCGCCGGTGACGGCGGGCAGGTTGCCGGGCTCACGCCGGAGCGCCTGGCGCGCGAGCCAGGCGAAGGCGAGGCCCTCGACATGCTCCGGCTCGATGCCGAGCGCGGCGGTGGTGGCGATCCGCGCGTCTGGCAGCAGCGCGGTGAGCCGGGCGAGCAGCGCGCCGTTGCGCGCGCCGCCGCCGCAGACGAAGACTTCGCGCGTGCTCGCGCAGTGCGAGCGCACTGCCCGCGCGATGCCGGTGGCGGTGAATTCGAGCAGCGTCGCCTGCACATCCGCCGCCTGCTCCCGCCCGGAGAGAAAACGCTTCATCCACCGCAAGTCAAACTCATCTCGACCGGTGCTCTTCGGCGGCCGGCGCCGCAGGAATGGATGTGACAGCAGTTTCTGGAGCAGTCGCGGATTAACGGTGCCGCGTGCTGCCCATGCCCCGTCATGATCGTAGTGTTTGCGGCACCGTTCCAGGATCCAGGCATCGAGCAGGCAGTTGCCCGGCCCGCAATCGAAACCGGTGACCGCGCCGCGCGCGGGAAGGCAGGTGATATTGGCGATGCCGCCGACGTTGACGATGACGCGGGAACGGCGCGCGGCTCCGAACATCGCGTGGTGGAACGCGGGCACGAGCGGCGCGCCTTCGCCGCCGGCCGCGATGTCGCGGCTGCGGAAGTCGCAGACGACGCAGATGCCCGTCCGTTCCGCGAGCCGGGCGCCGTTGACGAGCTGCAGCGTGTAGCCCGCCAGCGGACGATGGCGCACGGTCTGTCCGTGGCAGCCGATGGCAGTCACGGTGCGCGCGCTGACCCGGGCACGCGTGAGCAGCCGGCGCACCGCGGCCGCGTACAAGTCGGAGAGTTCGTTGGCCAGCACGGCGGCACGGTGCAGTTCGCCGGGTCCCGGCTCATGGAGCGCGAGCAGGCGCGCGCGCAGCGCGGGCGCATACGCCAGATGATAATTCCTGATGAGTCGGACGCGCCCGCGTCCGGCTGCGGCGAGCACGGCGTCAACGCCGTCGAGACTGGTACCTGACATCAGCCCAATGTAGTAGTCGGGCATCGAAGGTGGGATCAATCAAGTAATTGAATTAAGCGGCGAGCAATCCATTGCGAACACTCAGGACACTAGCACCGACCGTTCATTGTTCGCCGCTTCAATCAAGGCGCACGAGATGCGTATTACGCAGGAGCATCAGCTGCTGCACCAGCGGCGCGACTTCGGCCTCGAACACGGGCTTCTGCTCGGGACTGATGGGCGGCGCGGCCGGCATCACCACGCGCAGCGGGTTCTGGTGCACGCCGTTGATGTGGAACTCGTAGTGCAGGTGCGGGCCGGTGGCGAGCCCGGTCGAGCCGACGAAGCCGATCACTTCGCTCTGGCCTATCCGCATGCCCTTGCGCAGGTCCTTGGCGAAACCGGAAAGATGGCCGTACCAGGTGGAGTACTTGGACTGGTGGCGCAGCACCACCAGGTTGCCGTAGCCCCGGTTGTCCCGTCCCGCGAACTCGACCACGCCGTCGCCGGTGGCCTTAACCCGCGTGCCGGTAGGCGCCGCGTAATCGATCCCCTTGTGCGCGCGCCACTCCCTGAGGATCGGGTGAAAGCGCGAATTGGAGAAGCCGGATGTGATGCGGGAGTAATCGAGCGGGGAGCGCAGGAAAGCCTTGCGGATGTTCCTGCCGTCGGCGGTGTAATAGCCGCCGTGCTTCTCGGATTGCTGGAAGTAGACTGCCCGGTAGAGCTTGCCGACGTTGATGAACTCCGCGGCCAGCACGCGGCCCGACCGCGCCGGCTCGCCGCCGTCGTAGTACACCTCGTAGAGCACCGAGAAATGATCGCCACGGCGCAGGTCGCGATGAAAATCGATGTCGGTCGAAAAAATGTCCGCCAGCTGGGTCGCGATGGCGTCGGACAAGCCGGCGGAGTCGGTTGCGGCGAACAGCGAGCTGCGGATCTCGGCTGATTTCATCAGCACGCGTCGCTCGAGCTCGACCGGCTCCTCGGTGGCGGTGAAGCCGCCCTCGTTGCGCGCCACGGTCAGCACGTTGCCGCCGTTGCGGTAGCGCAATTCGAGCAGGCGGCCATCCGCCGTGGTCTGCGCGCGCACCGTCCTTCCGGGCACCAACTGGTACAGCGACCGGGTCGAGCGCGCGCTGCGCAGCATCCGCAGCGCTTCCGGGTCGTCGGCTCCCAGCCGCGCCAGGATAGCCGGCACGGTGTCGCCACGCTGGATGCGCTCCTCGCGCCAATAGCCCTCGTCGGCACCGGCCCCGATGCGCTGGGCGGACAGCTCGATCTCCTGCACCACCCGCGATTGCGGCACCGGGTCGGTGACGGTATCGGGCGCGATGCCAAATGCCGCCACCACGCCGATGAAGGGCAGCACGATCGCCGCGATCACGCGGCAGAGCCGGGAGCCCGCCAAGAGCCGGCCGAACTCCAACAGCCTGGCGGGGCGCCAGGTCCGACGGGCTGCTACAATCACGCTGTTCTCTTGCTGCATGATTTCCCTGAGGTTTTTCCAGGCTGCGGCAAGCTTAGCAGAACCATCCACAGGGGCAAGCCCGGTTTCCTGATGACACCCATTGCACAACAGCTGGAGATCATCAAGCGCGGAGCGGACGAGCTGCTGATCGAAGCGGAGCTGCGGGAGAAGCTCGGTTCCGGGCGGCCGCTGCGGGTAAAGGCCGGTTTCGATCCCACCGCGCCGGACCTGCATCTCGGCCATACCGTGCTCCTCAACAAGCTGAAGCAGTTGCAGGACCTCGGGCACCACATCCTGTTCCTGATCGGCGACTTCACCGGCATGATCGGCGACCCTTCGGGCAAAAACTCGACGCGGCCGCCGCTGTCACGCGAGGAAGTCGAGCGCAACGCCGCGACCTACACCGACCAGGTATTCAAGATTCTCGATCGCGGCAGAACCGAGGTAGTGTTCAACTCGGCCTGGATGGGGCAGATGAACGCGGCGGACCTGGTGCGGCTCGCCGCGCAGCACACGGTGGCGCGCATGCTGGAGCGCGATGACTTCGCCAAGCGCTACCAGAGCCGGCAGCCGATCGCGATCCATGAGTTCCTCTATCCCCTGGTGCAGGGCTACGACTCGGTGGCGTTGAAGAGCGACCTCGAGCTCGGCGGCACCGACCAAAGATTCAACCTGCTGATGGGGCGCGAGGTGCAGAAAGAGCACGGGCAACCGCCGCAGTGCATACTGACCATGCCGTTGCTGGAGGGGACGGACGGCGTCAACAAGATGTCAAAATCGCTCGGCAACACCATCGGTATCAACGAGCCGCCCCGCGAGATCTTCGGCAAGATCATGTCGATCTCGGACGAGCTGATGTGGCGCTACATCGAGCTGCTATCTTTTGAGCTGTCTCAAAAGATCAATGAAAAAAAGCGGGCGGTTGAAGAAGGCGGCAATCCACGGGATGTAAAGTTCGATTTTGCGAAGGAGATGGTCGCGCGTTTTCACGGCGCGGCGGCCGCAGCCACCGCGGCCTCCGATTTCGAGGCCCGCTTCAGCCGGGACGAGATTCCCGTCGACATTCCCGAGGTGAGGATAGTGTCGAAGGACGGGACGCTCGCGCTGCCGCAGGTCCTGAAGCAGGCGGGCCTGACTGCCAGCACCTCGGAAGCCTTGCGCCTGATCGAACAGGGTGGCGTGAAGATCGACGGCGAGAAAGTAAGCGACAAGTCGCTCAAGCTCGCGAGGGGAGCGCGGTCCGTGCTGCAGGTGGGCAAGCGCAAGTTCGCCCGCGTGACCATCGCCTGATGCGCTACGCCGGTGGCTTACTCGACGGCGGCTGCGCGCTGTTTTACCGCGGCTTCCGCGCTGGCGTCGAGAACAACGTTGGTTACGAGCCCGGCTTGCCCCACAGCTGCTGCAGCCGCGCCTCGCGTCCGCAACCGGACTTGTAGAACTTGTAGCGCGCCGGGTTCTTCAGGTGGTAATCCTGGTGATAGCCCTCGGCGGCGTAGAACTGTGTCGCCTGGGTGATCTCGGTCACGATCTCGCCCCGGAACGGCTTGTTCTTCTGCAGCGCCAGCCGGGAGGCTTCCGCGAGCCGCTTCTGTTCCTCGTCCTGATAGAAGACGCCGCTGCGGTACTGCGAGCCTTGATCGCAGAACTGGGCGTTCTTCTGGGTCGGATCGATGTTGCGCCAGAATACCTCGAGCAACTTCGCGTAGCTGATTTTGGCGGGGTCGTATTCCACCTGCACCACTTCAGCGTGGCCGGTGCGGCCGGTGCCGATCTGCTCGTAGGTCGGGTTCTTGGATTGCCCGCCCATGTAGCCGGAGACGGTGGCGATCACCCCGGGCACCTTGTCGTAGGCCTCTTCCATGCACCAGAAGCAGCCGCCGGCAAACGTCGCCTTGGCGGTGACCGGCTTGGCGCCGGGGCCAGTCTGCGCCTGCGCCGCGGCGAAGCCGGAGGCGCTGAAGGTAATGGCAGCGATGCAGAGCAGTTGCAATAGTCGTCTTGCGGTCATGGTCGTGTTCCTGATGTGGATGGCGGTTTCTTGCGTCTCAACTCGGTGAAAGCCTGCATCTCCCAGTGGCGGATCGCGACCAGCATGGTCATGTTCAACCGCTGCGGCGCCGGCAGCCGCACGTCGTCGTTGTGCAGCTCCGAGAATTCCCGCGCTATCCGCTTCAGACGCGCCACAATCGTCGCCCGGGAGCTGCCCGACAGCATGCCGTTCAGCGCCAGGAAGTACTCGTCCGGACGGTCGAAGCGCGAGCGGTTGAAATCGCCGTGCGCGTGCTGCTTGAAGAAGCGTTGTATCGGTCCATCGGGCAGCCATGTGAAATCGCGGGATACCAGGAGCCTTATACGGTTGTTGGGCTGCAACTGGATGAACCCGATGCGGTCGAGCCTGACCAGCAGCTGGATGCACTCGGCCTGGGAAATGTCGTAGATCGCGACGACCTGTTCGAGGGTAACGTGGTTCAGCGCGCACACTGCGACCAGGAACAGCTTGATACTGGAAGCAATCTCCTTTTCCTGCTCATGGGTGAGCTGGGAAACGAGGTTCTCCTCCCGGTTAAGGGTGCGTGCCAGGTCGGAGAAATCGGAGTGGGTGAGCTGGCAGACCTGGTCCAGCCGCTTGAGCGTGAATTGCTTGCGAGAGAACATGCGCTTCACGCTCGCCTCGCTCAGGCCCAGCTTGCGGGCGACCTGGGCGTAGGTGACGCCGCGCGACCTGAGTTCCCGTTTCAGTACCTCTACCAATGCACCGCTATGCGCCATGGCCGGCTTCCCCGTATTGCCCCAAAGGTAGCGCCTAATAATACCTGTGGGAGAGCGGGTAGCAACGCCGTAACCAACGCTTGTCCCGGCTATTGCGCCGCAGCAATACTGGCTCCGCACGCAGGCAATCGCCCGCGACCAACGGAAAAAGGGGGGAACCATGCAAGCGATAGCAGCGACGACCACGAATCAGCGTCAGCGTAACGAGCAAACACGGGCGCGCGCGCTCGTCCGTTTCAACGGGCTCACTTTTCACAGCCTCGCCGCGGCTTCTTTCCTGGAGACGGCCGTGCCCGGGCACGTTAACCGGCGCACCCAGGTGTTCGGCGCTCATCCCGACGTCGGCCTCTGGTTCGAGCACGTCTGGCTGCCGCAACGGGCCGAGCTCGGCCGGCAACTGCGCGAGTACGTCGAGGCGACCTGGCCCGAGTTCGACTGGAATGCCGCCTATCACGAGTACTACGAGAGCCATCGCCAGCGCTCCGGGCTGGAAAGGGGGCATGGTGGCCTCGCGCTCGAAGCGCTTGGATTGTGCGTGACCGCGGCCCAGGCCGCGCTGTTCTACCGCACGCTTGCCAACAGCGCCGACGAGCCGGCGCTGCGCGCGCTGGCATGCAAGGCGGCGCGCGACCACGCGGGATTCTTCGACACCTTCCGCGCGTTGTTCGAACGCTGCAAGCAGTTCGAGCGCGTGGGTTTTACCGCTACCTGGCGCACCGTTATTGCGATTTCGCGTTCCGCGCGCGACCACGACGTGGCTGCCGCGTTTCAGACGCTGGCACGGAACTGGAAAGGTGCCGCCACGGTGCCGGGCCTGGACTATCCCGAGTACCGGAAACGCATGGCGCAGCTGATCCAGCGCCACGCCGGGCTGGGACCCGTCGAGCGCCTGCTGTTCCGGCCGTGGCTCGAGCGCGACCGTCCCGTGCCGGCGACGCAACCGTCTTTCGCCCGGCCGGGCCGGTGGCCGCAACTGGCGCAGCAAGCGGCGTAATGCAGTCCACGGCGCGGGCGGCGAACCGCCCGCGCCGTGAATCCGCTACACTGCTCGCTCCGTATCAGCGGCATCCTTCACTATTGCCTGGAGCGAAGCGCTTGAATCCCGCAACGACGGTTCCCGCCGGCAGTGAGATCGCCACGCTCGCCGGCGGTTGTTTCTGGTGCCTGGAGGCGGTGTTCGACGGCTTGAAGGGCGTGGCCTCCGTCGAGTCGGGCTACATGGGCGGGCGCGCGCCCAATCCCACCTACGAGCAGGTATGCGGCGGCGACACCGGACACGCCGAGGTCACGCGCATCACCTACGATCCGTCGCAGGTATCGTTCAAGGACCTGCTGGAAGTGTTCTTCGTGATCCACGATCCGACTACGCTGAACCGCCAGGGCAACGACGCCGGCACCCAGTACCGTTCGGCGGTTTTCTACCACACGCCGCAGCAGCGGGCTGACACCGACGAGGTGATCGCGCGCCTCAATGCGGCGCAGTTGTGGAACGGCCCGATCGTCACCGAGGTGGCTCCCGCGTCGGCCTTTTACATGGCCGAGGGCTACCACCAGGAGTACTTCGCGCGCAATCCCCGCCAGCCGTACTGCCAGGCCGTGGTCGCGCCCAAAGTCCAGAAATTCCGCAAGCATTTCCTCGCAAAGCTCAAGAAGTAAGGAGTTTGTCGGACTCGGGTCCGACGAACTCCTGGCGTGTAACAATTCCGTCATGTGGGTGTCATATACTTGGCGCCGTCACGGAAT
>CAZCGD010000624.1:0-4476 GCA_964498105.1 uncultured Streptomycetaceae bacterium | reverse complement strand
CGCCACGATACCAAGCAGTATCGCGAGTTGTATTCGACCCCCGAGGCCGTGAAGGCGGTGCGCGAAGGCAAGCCGATCCCGCACAACACCGTGCTGACGCTGGTGCAGTACAGCGCGAAGGCCGATGACAAGGGCGTTCCGCTCAGGGACACCAAGGGCCGCTTTGTGAAGGGCGACCTCCTCGGCTACACGGTGATGGAGAAGCGCCAGGGCTGGGGCGCCGAATATCCCGCCGCATGGCGCAACGGCGAGTGGGAATACGCGGCGTTTACCAAGGACCGCAAGCCGAACGCGAAGGCCAATGCCAATACCAAGAACTGCTTCGACTGCCACAAGCCGCACGAGGGCCAGGACTTTGTCATGTCGCTCGCGAGCCTCTCGGGCACGGCGCCAGGCGCGGCGAAGAAACCGTCAGGACCGGGCACCGTCGCCATCGCCGAATTCCTGTTCGGGCCGGAGAAGGTCATCGTGAAGCGCGGGCAGACGATCACCTGGACCAACGTGGACGATTCGCCGCACCAGGTCACGGTGCAGGGGGATACGACGCTGCGCACCCCGGTGGTGCTGAAGGGCCAGACCACCGCGCTCAGGTTCGACTACGCCGGCACCTACGGCTACATCTGCGGCCTGCATCCCGGCATGAAAGGCGCGATAGAAGTGACGCAGTAACGCTTAACCGCGGAGACGCTGAGGCGCGGAGAAAATCCGCAATCCAACTTCCTCCGCGACTCTGCGACTCCGCGGTGAGATCCTAGCTGCCGATTTCGCCGCCGTCCGCGCGTTGTCAGTTCTTCTCGCCCGCGATCACGTACGCCCATAACGCGTCGATCTCGTCGGGCTTCAGCACGCCGCTCCAGGGCGGCATGGCGTTCTTGCCGTTGGTGACTGAATTCACGAACCGTCCCGGCTGATCCCGCGGGAACTTGCGCAAATCGAAGTCCACTTCGGGCTTGATCATGCGCGCGCCGTGACAGGGCGCGCAGTGGCGTGCGAACACCTCCGCTCCGGCCTGGATCTGGCCCGGCGTGAATACCTGCGAGCCCGCGTCCTGAGCCAGGGCGAACTCTATAAGGGCAAGCAGTCCGCCAAGACAAATAAGGGCCTTGACCATGAACACCAAAAAATGCAAAGCGGGTGACCGATTTCGCCGGCCCATGCAAACCCGCCGACTTGCGTCGGCGGGTCGGCAGTCTCGAGGGGGCCAGCTCCGGCCTATTCCATCAGGGCAAACGTCCAGATTGATCCGCCGGGCTGCACCTTGCCCGCGGTCCCGCGCTTCGACGAAGTACCGCCGCCGAGGCCCGACAGCACGGACACATACTGGCGACCGTCGATCGTGTAGGTGATCGGCTGGGAATTGATCCCGGAACTGGTGCGGAATTGCCACAGGATACTTCCGGTGGCTTCATCGATCGCGAGGAACTCTCCGGTCGCCTTGCCGGAAAATATCAGGCCGCCGCCGGTCGAAAGCATCCCCGACCAGCTCGGCAAATCGACCAGTGGAACTCTCCACTGCGGTTTTGCCGTCAACGGATCGAGCGCGCCGTAGTATCCCCACGGTTCTTTGGGATCCCGGTCGGCCGTGGTGTTGGTCACTCCCATGTAGCGCTCACCAGGCTTGTACACCGGCAGATCCTTGTTCAACTGGAAGATCGACGCCTCTTCCAGCATCGCCATGTAGAGCTTGCCGGTGTTGGGATTGAACGCCATCGGCATCCAGTTCTTGCCGCCGGTCCAGCGGGGCTGAATCATCACCTTCTCGCCCGCGCGCAGCTTGCGTCCCACTTCGGTTTCGACGGGGCGCCCGGTGGCGAGGTCGATGTGAGAGGCCCAGTTGACCTTCACGTACGGATTGCCGGAGATGAGCTTGCCGCTGGCGCGATCGAGCGTGTAGAGAAACCCATTGCGGTCGGCGTGCATCAGCACCTTGCGTTTTTCGCCATTGACCATGATGTCGGCCAGCACGTTTTCGTTGTTGCCGTCGAAATCGTAGGTCTCCGCGGGCGTCCACTGGTAATGCCAGACGATCTCGCCGGTCTTGGGCCTGATCGCAATGACCGAGGCCACGTAGAGGTTGTCACCGGGCCGCGGCACCGCGGTCCACGGTCCGCCATTGCTGGTGCCCCAATAGGTCAGGTCGAGCTCGGGATCGTAGGAACCCGTGATCCAGGTCGAAGCCCCGCCCCTCATGTAGGCATCGTTCTTGGGCCAGGTCTCGCTGCCCCGTTCTCCGGGACCGGCGGTGGTATGGCGGCGCCACAGCTGCTTGCCGGTCTCCGGGTCGTAGCCATCGATGAAGCCGCGAACGCCGTATTCGCCGCCGGTCATGCCCGTCAGCAACACGCCGTTGGCGACGGTGGGCGCCGAGGTGATCGAGTAGCCGTTCTTCCATTCGGTGACTTTCGTCTTCCACACCTGCTTGCCGGTCTTCTGGTCGAGCGCCATGATGTGCGCATCCAGGGACGCGACGAACACTTTGCCGTTGTAGAGCGCGATTCCCCGATTCGAGAGGCCGCAACACACGACCCGCGCCGCAGCCGGATCCCACGGGATCTCGGTCATCCACAGCTGCTTGCCGGTGGCGGCTTCGACGGCGACCACCCGCTTGACGTTGGCGGCGTACAGGACGCCGTCGTAGACGAGCGGCTGCCCCTGCTCGCCGAACTCGTTCGCCAGCGAAACGCTCCACACCGGCACAAGGCGCTTGACGGTGCTCTTGTTGATCTGTGTAAGCGGGCTGTAGCGCTGCTGGTGGTAGCCCATTCCGTAAGTCAGCACGTCAGCCGTCGACCGGTGGTCGTTGATCAGTTCCGCGGCCGTTGGGCCCGTGCCGGTCCTCGACTGTGTCGTGTAATCGCCCTGCTGTGTGGTGCTCGTTGCGCATGCGGCCAGCGCAATCGCTGCCACGGCTATCAGCCATGTTTTCATGGATTCACCCTCCTTCGAGGCCTGCCGGGTTCGGCGGGCGGGTTTAGACTCTACAGCCTTCGACGGACGGTGAATAGGGCTGTGCGGGGCGTACTGATCCCGGGAGTGGAAGCCCTGCGCTAGCTCCCGATTTCTCCCCCGTCCCCCTTCGTAACTGCGACTACCGCCGGCCGCGGCGGCACGCCGTCCTTGAAGTCCGGCCAGCGGGTGGACGGCTTGTCGTAAGTTGATCCCTTTTCTTCGGCAGGATGCTGGATCGCGAGAAACAGTGTTTTTCCGTCGGGCGTGAATTCGGGGCCACAGATCTCCGCGCCGCGCGGCGCGCTGAAGAAATTGCGCGTGATGCCGCGCCGCGGCCCAGTCGTCTCCGCCGCGTAAACGCTGTCCGCGAATCCCGCCCAGTCGTCCTGCCCGTCGGTCACGATCCACATCCGGCCGCGCGGATCGAATGCCACGTTATCGGGCGCTGCCAGCCAACCGTTCGCCGTCACCGGGCCAAGGTAGCGAGCACCGTGCGCCGGATTCGCCGGGTCGCCGCCCAGCAGGAAAAATTCCCACGTGCATTCGACGGCCGTGTGATCCGGCTTGCCGTTCACGTTCGGTGGCACGATCTCGATGATGTGCCCGAAGTTATTGGGGCCGCGAGGATTCGCGGCATCGACCTGTTTCGGCGTGCGCCGCTCATTGAACGTCATTAGCGCGTAGACGCGGCCCGTGAGCGGATTGGCTTCGACATCCTCGGGGCGGTCCATGGGCGTCGCGCCGACGAGGTCGGCCGCTCGGCGCACCTCGATCACGACGTCGCCCTGGCTCGCGAACCCGTTGGCCGGGGTGAGCGGCCCCTGCCCGAAGACCAGGGGCAGCCAGCGCATTTTCCCATTGGCCTCGAACCGGGCGACGTAGAGGGTGCCTGCGTCGAGCAAATCCCGGTTCGCCGCCGGTCTCTCAGGATCGTAGCGTCCGTGCGTCACGAACTTGTAGATGTACTCCATGCGCTCGTCGTCGCCGGTGTAGACGGCGACACGGCCATCGTGGCTGACCGCGGTGGTTGCGCCTTCATGCCGGCAGCGGCCGAGCGCGGTGCGTTTCACCGGAGTGGACTTGGGGTCGTACGGATCGATCTCCACGACCCAGCCAAAGCGATTGGGCTCGTTGGGCTCGCGGTCCAGATTGAAGCGGTCAAAAAAACGGCCCCAGATGTAGCGGCCGCGCCCGTTGACGCCGTAGCGCTTCCAGGCGGCAGCCTCCGGACCCTTTGCGGGGTCGCCTGTGAAATAGTTCTGGAGATTCTCCTCGCCGGTCAACACGGTGCCCCACGGCGTCACGCCGCCCGCGCAGTTGTTGAGCGTACCGGTGATGGTCGTTCCCGCGGGATCGCTTTTCGTGCGCATGCGCGCGTGGCCGGCAGCGGGGCCTGCGACGCGGATCGCAGCGCTGCGCGCGGTAATGCGGCGGTGGTAGCGGCTGTCATCCACCAGCCGCCACGCGCCACCGGCACGCGCGATCTCGATGATGGTGTGGCCTTGCGAGGCCATTTCCACCTCGCAT
>CAZCGD010000623.1:0-4109 GCA_964498105.1 uncultured Streptomycetaceae bacterium | reverse complement strand
ACGCGGCAGAGGCGCAAAGACCATCGCCGTTGAAGTCGGGAGTCGAATTTGTAAGCGATGACCTGCGAAAACTGCAGGGCGACGGCTTCGCCAACCCCGGCATGTTGTGGGTCGTGCGCGGCGTGAAGCTGTGGAGCGAAGCCGCGGGAAAGAGCGGGAAATCCTGCGCCGCCTGCCACGGGGACGCCCCGCAGAGCATGAAGGGCGTCGCCGCGCGCTACCCGCGCGTTGACCCGGGCGCCGCGCGGCCGGTCAATCTCGAAGGCCGCATCAACCTGTGCCGCGAGCGCAATCAGCAAGCGGAGCCGCTCAAGCTCGAGTCCGAAGAACTGCTGGCGCTGACAGCGTATGTCGCGCACCAGTCGCGCGGCGTGCCGGTCGCCGTCACGCCCGACCCGCAGAATCGCCGTGACTTCGAGCGCGGCCGCAACCAGTATCAAAAACGCATCGGGCAGATGAATCTCGCCTGCACGCACTGCCACGACCGCAACTGGGGCCGGAAGCTGGCGGGCGAAACCATCAGCCAGGGGCACGGCAACGCCTACCCGGCGTACCGGCTGGAGTGGCAGTCAGTGGGTTCGCTGCAGCGGCGGATCAGGGCGTGTTATTTCGGCGTGCGCGCCGAAATTCCGGACTATGGCGCGCAGGAGCTGCTGGAGCTGGAGCTGTACCTCGCCTGGCGCGGGAACGGCCTGCCGGTCGAAACGCCGGGAGTGCGGCGCTAGAGCCTGTCGGACTGGGTGTCATGAACGGTCGGGGTGAACGCATGGGTAGTCGCTCCGGGTTAGCGCCGGGCCGACAGGCTGAATGAATGCAACCCGTCGCAACCTGTTGTTCAATTTGGCAGATTGTCGGGGGAACGCCCGACAAGCTGCTGGACCGGATTCCGTTAAGTGGACTTCCGGTCACGGTCGTGGACCCGGCGGCGAGCGCCTCCAATTGATTGGCGCTCGCGAATAACTGCTGTTACGATTTTCCATCACCCGTCCGCCAAGAGACGGTTATCGTTTCCGAATTCAATTACTGGAGGGCGACCATGAAAAAATTTCTGATTGCAGTTGCATTGCTCGCCGGTTGCGCGACGACCGACACCGGGCGGTCACCGGTCCAGCCGCCGCGCACCGGTGTTGGCCCGACGCAGGCCGAGCTCGTGAATGCCGGCAAGAACACGGACGACGTGGTCACTTATGGCATGAGCTACAACCACAACCGTTACAGCCCGCTCAGCCAGATCAACAAGGGGAACGTCAAGCGGTTGGTGCCGGTATGGAACCTGTCGCTGCAGAACGATCTGGGCGAACAGGCGCAGCCGCTGGTCTACGACGGCGTGATGTACGTGTCGAACGCGCGGTGGACCTACGCGATCGACGCGGTGACCGGCAAGATGATCTGGCGCACCCCGGTGAACTACGACGCCAACACGCCGAGCGTCGTGTGCTGTGGCGTCTCCAACAAGGGGGTCGCGATCTTCGAGGGCAAGGTGTTCCGCACCACGCTCGATGCGCATGTCGTCGCGCTGGACCAGAAAACCGGCAAGGAGGTGTGGAAGCAGAAAGCCGCCGAGTGGAAGGAAGGCTATTCGCTCACCGTGGCGCCGTTGATCGCCAACGGCGTGCTCATCACCGGCTGCTCGGGCGCGGAGTTCGGCGCGCGCTGCTTCCTCGATGGCTGGGATCCCGCGACGGGCAAGAAGCTGTGGCGCCGTCACACTACCGCCGGCCCCGGTGAAAAAGGGCACGAGACGTGGGAGCCGCGCGAGGCCTATCTCCACGGCGGCGCAAGCACCTGGATCACGGGCTCGTACGATCCGGAGCTCGATCTCGTCTACTGGGGCACCGGGAATGCCGGCCCGTGGTCCTCGGAGAAGAGGAAGGGCGACAATCTTTACGCCGCGTCGCTGCTTGCGATCCGTCCCAAGACCGGCGAGATCGCCTGGCATTACCAGGTTGCTCCCAACGATGTCTGGGACTGGGATTCCTGGGAGATCATACTCGGCGACATCCCGGTGAACGGCCAGAAGCGCAAGGTCGCGATGCACCTGAGCCGCAACGGCTTCCTCTACGTGCTCGACCGCGCGAACGGCCAGCTGCTGTCCGCCAAGCCCTATGAGAAAGTGAACTGGGCGACCCACGTCGACATGGCGACCGGCAGGCCGGTCGAGTCGGAGGAGTCGAAAAAGCTGCGCGCGGGCGAAACCATCGAGATGTGGCCCAGCATCCGCGGGGCAAAAAACTGGCCGCATGCCGCGTTCAACCCGAATACCGGGTTGCTCTACGCCAACACCAATCACGGCTACTCGACTTACAAGTTCCTCCCGCACAAGCCTTACACCCCCGGTGCGCGATACCAGAACATTCAGAACATCGCCTCGCCGGTCAAGCCGGATACGCTTGCGGGACACATGGAAGCAATCGACCCGATGACCGGCAAGGCCAAGTGGCGCACGCCGCTCTACGGCGAGATGATCGCCTCGGCGATGCTCGCTACCGGCAGCGGCTTGCTGTTCACCGGCAAGCACAACGGGGAGGTCATCGCGGTCGATGCCGACGACGGCAAGGTGCTCTGGTCGTTCAAGACCGGGTCCGGCGTAAACGCCCAGCCGATCACCTGGACGAAGAACGGCAAGCAATACGTCACGGTGCTCTCGGGCATCGGCGGCGTGGCTTCCGGACGGCGCGGCCTGCCCGACAGCCCGCTCGGCGGCTCGGTGTGGACGTTCGCGCTGTTCGATCAATAGCGATTGATGCCCGGCGGTAAGGCGGTCGCGCTGGCGGTGAGCGTGGCGGTGGCAACGCTCACCATTCCGGTGCTGGCGCAGACGGACGGGCCGTTTCCCGAAGAACGGGTCCGGATCGGCGCGGAGATCTACTCCCAGAACTGCGCGCCGTGCCACGGCCCGGGCATGAAGGACTCGCAAGTGCCGGTCGACCTGCGAAAATTCCCGCCGGAAGACAAGGCCCGCTTCCTCACCTCGGTGGCCAAGGGCAAGAACCAGATGCCGCCCTGGGGCGGCCTCCTCAAGGCCGAGGAAATCGAGGCGCTCTGGGCTTATGTCGTCGCCGGTGAAAAGCCATAACAATCCCGCTTAGCCCGCATGCCGGCTCAAGCCTACACCCCAACCGCGATTGCCCTGCACTGGGTGCTGGTGCTGATGGTCTTCGTTCTCTACGGGCTCGGCTGGTACATGGTCGGTATCCCGAAAGGCACCCCGCCGGTGGCGTATTTTTACAATCTGCACAAGTCCCTCGGCATCGTCGCCGCGCTGCCAATCGTGCTGCTGATCTGGTGGCGCGCGACGCATGTGCCCCCGCCTCTGCCGGGCTCGTTGCCAGCATGGCAGGCGCGGGCGGCGCACGTCAATCACCTGCTGTTCTACATCTGCCTGGTGGTGCTGGTCGTGAGCGGCTTCATCGAGTCGAACTTCACGAAATTCGGCATAAAGTTTTTCGGCTATTCGCTCCCCAGGCTGTTTGCCGAAGACAAGGCCCTCTACTGGATATTCAATCGTATCCACGTCTACACTTCGTATCTGTTCGCCGCTCTGATGGCGGTTCATATCGCCGCGGCGTTGAAGCACTTGCTGGTCAATCGCGACGGCGTGTTCCAGCGCATGTGGCCGAGGAATTTGCCGCCCCGGAACCCGGCAAATTCCTGATCGGGAACCGCCCTCGCACTAACCGAGGAAAATGTCCGTGAGAACCTCATATCAGCGAGCGCTGTTGCTTACTGCAACTTTTCTGTTCACGGCGCCGGCCTGGGCCGGGCTGGCGCTGGTGGGGAACGAAAACGGCGGCACCATCTCGCTGATCGACACCGTCAAGGACGAAGTCGTCGGCGAGATCAAGACCGGCGGCAAGCCGCGCGGCACGGCGATCCACGCGGCGCGCAAGCTGGCGTACGTGTCCGAGCAGGCGAGCAACGCGCTGCTGATCATCGACCTGGAGCAGCGCGCCGTGGTGAAGAAGATTGACCTCGGCGAATCGCCCGAGGGCGTCTACATTTCGCCCGACGGCAAGCTGGTCAACGCTTCGGTCGAGCTCAGCAACAGCGTCGTGTTCATCGACACCGCCAGCGGCGAAGTCGCGTTCAGGATCAAGATCAAGGGCGAG
>CAZCGD010000622.1:0-10045 GCA_964498105.1 uncultured Streptomycetaceae bacterium | reverse complement strand
TTCGGCCGCCAATGCCGCTTTTTCCCGACCTGTTCCGCCTACGCGCGCGAGGCGATCGAAGTGCACGGCACGTTCAAGGGTTCCTGGCTGGCGATCAGGCGCATAGTGCGTTGCGGGCCGTGGCATCCGGGAGGCACGGATCCCGTGCCTCCCAAAGGATGAACGTGGAAGGATGAAGGATGACCTTGCCTGAGAGGTCCCGACCTTTCGTCTCCTTCGGTCGGAAGTCGTACGCCGAGTTGCCGACCGGACCCTAGTGAAAGGGAGGGACTGGCTTTTTCGCGCGTCCGCGCGGGGTCATCCTTCCACGTTCATCCTTCATCCTTGGCTCGTCTAGCCGGGCACCCGGCAGACGAGTCCCTTCAGGTAGTCCCCCTCCGGAAAACTCAGCGCCACCGGATGATCGGCGCCGGGGCCGAGGCGTTCGATAATCTGCGCCTGGACGCCTGCGTCGAGCGCGGCGCCGGCGATGATCTTCTGAAAGAGATCGGCTGGAACGCCGCCCGAGCAGGAAAACGTCGCGAGCAGCCCGCCCGGCCGCAGCAGCTTGAAGGCGAGCAGGTTGATGTCCTTGTAGGCGCGCGCGGCCTTCTCCGCGTGCGCGGCGGTCGGCGCGAACTTGGGAGGGTCGAGCACGATGAGATCGAAGCTGCGCGCCTGGTCGCGGAAACGCCGCAACAACTGGAATACATCGCCTTCCAGCCATTCCGCCTGCGCCAGCTGGTTTAGTTCCGCGTTGCCGCGCGCGAGAGCGAGCGCGTCGGCCGAGCTGTCCACGGCGGTGACTGACTTCGCGCCTCCGGCGAGTGCATTCAGCGCGAAGCCGCCGCTGTAGCAGAAGCCATCGAGCACCTCGCGCCCCTGCGCCAGCTTCCGCACGAGCCGGCGGTTTCCACGCTGGTCGAGGTAGAACCCCGTCTTATGGCCGTGCTCGAGATCGACCTGAAACCTGAGCCCGTTTTCCGAAACTTCCATCCGCGTCGGCTCGCGCGCGCCACGCAGCGCCGCCGTCACGGGTGCCAGTCCCTCCAGTTGCCGCACTTCGGCGTCCGAACGCTCCCAGATGCGGCCCGCGCCGCTGGCGTCGAGCAGTGCATCCGCGATCTCGGCGCGCCAGCGATCCGCGCCGGCACTGGTGAGTTGTAACACCACCGTATCGCCGTAGCGGTCGGCGACCACCCCGGGCAACCCGTCCGACTCGCCGTGCACCAGGCGCACAGCATCGGTGTCAGCATCCAATAGCGTCTGGCGCTGCTCTACCGCCCGCTTGATGCTCTCGTCAAAGAACGCGCGATCGATCGCGCGTTCTTTCCAGTCCCAGACACGGGCGACGATCTGGGATTGCGGGCTGTATGCCGCGACGGCCAGGAACTCCCCAGTAGCCGACCAGAGCCCGATGGTCTCCCCCGGGCCCGGGTTGCCCTGCACCTTCGCCACCGCACCGGAGAACACCCACGGGTGACGGCGCTTCAACGACTTCTCCCGCCCTGCTTTGAGAATAAGTTTATGCATGCAAACCCATTGAACCGCCAAGACGCCAAGAGAAGCTCCAACAATTAGAACCTAAATCAAACCCGATCGAACCGCCGAGATGGGGAGAGAACCAAAAGCAAGAATATGAAATCAAAAATAAAGTTTTTCGTAGTCAATATTGATTTATCTTTGTTTCTCTCGGCGCCTCGGCGGTTCAATTATTGTCTTGCTTTGCTTGGCGTCCTGGCGGTTCAATTTGTTCTTGCTTTCCTTCGTGTCCTTTGTGTCCTTCGTGTCTCAGCTTTTTCTCTTGGCGCGAGGGTGCGCGGCGTCGTAGGCCTTGGCCAGGTGCTGGAAATCCAGGTGCGTATATACCTGGGTCGAGGAGATGCTCGCGTGCCCCAGCATTTCCTGCACCGCGCGCAGGTCGCCGCTCGATTGCAGCACGTGCGACGCGAAGGAATGCCGCAGCACGTGCGGGTGCACGTTGGTGTTGACCCCGAGCTTGACGGCCCAGTGCTTCATGCGCAGCTGGATCACCCGCCCGGTCAGGCGCTTACCCCTGGGGTTGATGAACAGCGCCCTAGGGTTGGCATCTGCAATCCCGCCGCGCCGATCGAGCCAGCGCCGGAGCGCGTCCAGCGCCCGGCTGCCCACCGGCACGATGCGAGTCTTGTTGCCCTTACCGGTGACGCGCACGGTGGCATCGCCGAAGCTGATGTCTCCCGGCGCGAGTTCCGTGAGCTCCGACAGCCGCAGTCCCGACGAATAGAAGAGCTCGAGCACCGCCTTGTCGCGTACCGCAAGGTCGTCATTGCCTTCGACCGCCATCAGGCGGTTCGCTTCGTCGGGCGAGAGCGCATGCGGCAGCCGCTTTGCGGCCCTGGGCGCCCGGATGCCGACGCAGGGGTTGTTCACGAAACCGTGGTCGCGCACGAGATAGTTGAAGAAGCCGCGCCACGCCGACAGCATGCGCGCGAGCGACCGGCCGTCGAGACCGCGTGCGTGGAGCTGCGCCACGTAGCGGCGCGCGTGGTGCACCTCGAGCTGCTTCAAGCCGGTACCGGTGGCAAGCTCGAGCAGCGCCGCGATATCGCGGGCGTAGTTCGCGACGGTATGCCGGGACAGCCTGCGCTCGTTCGACAGGTGCTCTAGATAACCGCGCAACAGCGGATGCGCAGTTCCGGGTTCCGAATTCCGGGTTCCGGGTTCCGGGTTCCGGGTTCCGGGTTTGGGTCTTCGACCGGCTGTATAGTTAGCGCCCACTTATTTATTATAAGTAGTTGATTTTATTCAGGCGCGGCCCCCGGATTGGCTACGAGCGACTTCCGGTCCCTCCGTCACCGCAGATATTTGGCAACGGCCGCGCCTACGAGGTCGCCCAGCCGCTTGAGATAGAGCGTGCCCATCTCGGGGTAGAAACGCTGTGGATCCTCGCTCGCCAGCGCGAGCAGGCCGAACACCTCGCTGCCACGCAGGGCTATGTACGAGAACGAGCGCAGGTGCGCGCCCGCTTCGCCAAACAGGCTGGCCGTGTCGGCCATGGCGTGGGCGCCGCAGTGGGGATGGGCGAGGCCCGCGGCGAACTCGCGCGCGGCATCGCTGACCGGCTTGAACTCCGGCAAGTCGCCGTGGCCGTTGGCTTGCCACACGCGCAGCGCGACATGCGGCACCGCGAAATCCTCGCGCAGGTTGAGATGAATCGCGTTCAACACACCACGGATGTCGGAGGCGGCGAGCAGCGCCAGCGAGATGCGGTGCACCTTCTCGCTAATGGCGTCGTTTTCCTCGCCGAACTGGATCACCTCGCGCAGCTTGCCCTCGATCTGCCGGTTCTTCTCGCGCAGGGTCAGGATCTGCCGCTCGCTGATCGGCACCGCGCGCCCGCCGTGCGGATGCGGCAGATAGATTTCCGCCAGCAGGTCCGCGTAATTCTCGAAGAATTCGGGATGCTCCTTGAGATAGTTGGCGACTTCGTCCGGCTTCATCGTGCTCCCTTGATTTGTTTGCAGTTGGCAGTCTGCATTTCTCAGTTTGCAGTTTGCCGTTTGCAGTTGGCAGTTGACAGTCGACAGTAACTTCGTGCGACCGCACCGGCGTCGTTATGCTGCAAACTGACAACTGCCCACTTACAGTTCGATCTCGCCTTCGAACACCGCGACCGCCGGTCCGGTCATCATCACCGGCTGGCCGTCGCCCGCCCATGATATACCGAGGTCGCCGCCACGCGTCGTCACCATGACTTCGCGATCGAGCAATCCGCGCGTGATGCCGGCGACCACCGCCGCGCAGGCGCCCGTGCCGCACGCGAGCGTTTCCCCGGCACCGCGCTCGTAGACGCGCAGCAGGATGCGACTGCGGTTCACGAGCTGCAGGTAGCCGGCGTTCACCCGCTGTGGAAAGCGGGCGTGGCGCTCGATCAACGGCCCCTCTTCCGCCACCGGCGCGCGCTCGATGTCGGCGACGATTTGCACTGCGTGCGGGTTGCCCATGGATAGCGCGCTGATCTCCACGCGCCGGCCGCCCACCTCGAATTCGTAGGTCGGCGCCCGTGCCGCCGCTGCGAACGGAATGCGTGCCGGCTCGAAGTCCGGTACCCCCATGTTGACCGTAACCTGGCCGTCGGCTTCCAGCCGCGGCACAATCACTCCACCGCGGGTGCCGACCCGGATTTCGTTTTTGGCGGTCAGCCGGTGATCCCGCACGTAGCGCACGAAGCAGCGCGCCCCGTTGCCGCATTGCTCCACCTCGCCGCCATCGGCGTTGAAAATGCGGTAGTAGAAGTCGGTGCCCGGCTGGTGCGGCGGCTCGACCAGCAGGATCTGGTCGCAACCCACCCCGAAGTGCCGGTCTGCGATCCGGCGGAACTGCTCAGGCGTGAGGCTGATGGGTTGGTCCACGGCGTTGAGTACCACGAAATCATTGCCCAACCCGTGCATTTTAGTGAACTTTAGGATCATTTAACGGCAGTACTGTGCATAATCACGGTAGATACAGCGGTTCATGACCACGGTCATGCCCGCTGCCTGAGCACGGAGGGCTGCCGGCTCGTTCACGATATCCTCTTGTATCCAAATGAGTTTGTGCCCCAGGCTAAGGCATTCGCCGACCACGGCGTCAATGTGCTCCGCCCGCCGGAACACATTGACCAGGTCCACCGGTCCCGGGATATCGGCCAGACGGGAGAAGACCCTGGCCCCGAGGATTTCCCTTGCCTTCGGATGGACCGGGATGATGGTGTAACCAAAACCCTGCATGGCCCGCGACACCCCGTAGCTGGGACGGTCGGGGTTGGGCGAAAGCCCCACCACTGCGATCGTTTTCACCCGCTTCAGGAGCGCGCAGCGCTTCTCAACCCCGGGATTTTCGAATGTGCCAGAGCTCATGATTTATCGGCGTTCATCGGCGTTCAATCCTCACCCCCGCCCCTCCCGAGTGGAAAGGGGAGGCTCGAGCTTGCCCTTCTCCTTGGGGAGAAGGGGAAGGGATGAGGGATGGGCGGGCTCAAGTGCCTTTTCCATAATGTAGTCGTCCATCACAAAGCCGCCGCCGATATCCTTGACCACGCTCGTGACGACGCTGAAGCCGTGCTTCAGGTAAGCGGCTATCGCAGCGCGATTGTTCTTGTTCACCGCCAGCTCGAGCCTGCTGCAGCCGCGCGCGCGCGCGACGGCGCAGGCGCGGGCAATCATCATGCCGCCATAGCCGCAGCGTTGTTGTCGCGGGTGCACGTAAAGCTTGTCGAGCTTCATCTCACCCGCAACCTGCGTGAGAAAGTAGGAGGCAAAACCGGCCATCTCCTTGCCGACCGTCAATTTGTCCCACCAAAGGCCGTCTTGCCGCAGTTCCGCACGCACCGTCTCGAAATCGTAGCGTTGAGCCAGCATGTATTCTATCTGCGCGGTGCCGATGATGGCGGGATAGTGCGCGTACCAGATCTCCCGCGCGAGCGCGACCAGCCGCTCCACGTCCTCCGCGGCCAGCGACTCGATGCGCGCCGCCTTCCGCGCCAGTTCCGGGTTTCGGGTTCCGGGTTTCAAGTCAACCTCTCAACGCGAAGGAATATCAATACCGGGGAACGCCATAGTGCAGGCTTTATCTGCGGTTCCAGTATTGTTCTCCTTGGCGTCTTGGCGGCTAATAAAACCTGGCTTCGCCAGGCGGCCGCGTCTTGAACCGCTTGTGCAGCCAGTAGTACTGTTCCGGCATCTCGAGCACCCGCTCCTCGATAAAGGCATTCATGCGCCGCGCGTCCGCCTCCAGGTCGTCGCTCGGAAAATCGCGCCACGCTGGATAGAATGTCAGCACGTAGCCTCTCGCGCCCGGGAGCTGGCGCGTCACGGCTGGCACCACGGCGGCGCCGGCCAGCCGGGCGATTCGCGACAGACCCGTGATGGTCGCTGCCGGAACGCCGAAGAACGGCACGAAGATCGAGTCACGCTCGCCGTAGTCCATGTCCGGCAGATAATAGAACGGCAGGCCCTTGCGCATCGCCTTCACTACCGCGCGCACGCCTTGTTGCCGGGAGAGCAGTTCCGGCATCACGAACCGCGTCCGCCCGTGGTAGAGGAGGGCGTCGAAGCGGGGGTCCTTCTGGCGGCTGTAGACCGAGACGCCCCGAAACTCCGAGCTGAGGCGGATGCCGCCCATGTCGAGCCCGACGAAATGGGGCGCAAACCAGATGACCGGTCGTCCCGCCACCTCCTGCCAGTGCTCGATGCCTTCGATGCGCACCAGCCGCTGCACGCGCGCTTTCGACGACCACCACAGGATGCCATGCTCGAGGAGGCTTCTCCCGAACGCCCGGAAGTGAAGGCGCGCAACTTTCCGGCGCCGGGCCTCGTTCCATTGCGGGAAGCAAAGCGTGAGGTTAGTGAGCACTACCATACGCCGCTCATGCCCCAGTAAATAAAGGAGAAATCCCAATCCGTGTCCGAGCGGAACGAGCAGCGCGAGCGGCAGCAGACGCAGTAGCCACACCAGGCCGAGCGCGGCGCGGGTCAACACGCCGCGCCCCTAAGGCGAAAGGCAAAAGGCAAAAGGCGAAAAAGATGGCTATGGGCCCCACCCTCTGGCGAGATTGTCATGGTTGATCTTGTGTCTCGCCTTTTCATCCTTCTGCCTTTTGCCTTTTGCCTTCTGCCTTAGCCGGCGGAGCCTCGGCTCCGGCCGGCGTCTTGTAGCGGTTGTAGCTCCATAAGTACTGCTCCGGTCGGCGGCGTACCTGGGCTTCGACCGCGCGGTTCAGCGACGCCTCGTCGAACTCCACCGTCGGCAGTTCCTCGAAATGCAGGTGATAGCCGCGCCCGCCCGGCAGCCGCTCCGCGAATACCATGATGGCCGCCGCGCCAGTGGCGCGCTGCAGCCGCGCCGCGAGCGTCATGGTATAGGCGGGGCGTCCGAAGAAATCCGCCCACACGCCCTCGCCGGCCCCCGGTGCCTGGTCGGGCAAAAGCCCCACCGTCCCGCCATGCTGCAAAGTCCGGTAGAACGCGCGCACGCCCCGCAGGTTCGCGGGTGCGACCGTGGCCTGCCAGCGGGTCCTGCCCGCGTTCATGACCGGCTCCAGCCAGGCAAGCTTGGGCGGGCGATACATCACAGTCATCGGCAGCCTTTGCACGAAATAGAGCGAGACCATTTCGAAGCAGCCAAGATGCGGCGTCACGATGATGATGCCCTTGCCACGCGCGCGCGCGGCCTCGACCACGTTCCAACCGTCGCACGCGACCGCCAGTCTTGCAACTTTATGATCGGCCCCGAACCAGACTGCGATCAGTTCGGCGATGCCCTTGCCCGCCTCCGCGACCACCGCACGCAGCAACGCCCGGCACTGCGCGTCGCTGCTGCAAACGCCGCTCGCGTAGAGATTGTTCCTGAGCCGCGCCGCATAAGACGGGGAAACCCGGTACACCAGCCAGCCCAGCGCCGCTCCGGTGCCATGCAACCAGGACAGCGGCAACCACGCGAGCATGCGTAGTACGGTCAACATCATAGATTTATTCTTTATAAATCGAGGCTTATCTGCTATTCTATGCGCCTTTTCCATTCCGAGAAACGATCCTAATGAGCGATTTCCTGTTTACTTCGGAATCCGTTTCCGAAGGCCATCCCGACAAGATCGCGGATGCCATATCCGACGCCGTGCTCGACGCGGTGCTCGCCCAGGACAAGACCG
Organism: uncultured Streptomycetaceae bacterium; assembly: GCA_964498105.1. GTDB lineage: Bacteria > Pseudomonadota > Gammaproteobacteria > Burkholderiales > SG8-41 > SG8-41. The sequence continues at coordinate 2,397 of CAZCGD010000622.1, read as the reverse complement.
GGCGCGTCGCCGCGGAAACGCTGACGCATACCGGCCTGATCATGATGGCGGGACAGATCACCACCACAGCGCGCGTCGACTACGCGCAGGTCGCGCGCAACGTGGTCAAGCGCATTGGCTACGACGACTCTTCCATCGGCTTCGATTACAAGAGCTGCGGCGTGCTGGTGTGCTACGACCAGCAGTCGCCGGACATCGCGCAGGGCGTGGACGAAGGCAAGGGCCTCGACCTCGACCAGGGTGCCGGCGATCAGGGCCTCATGTTCGGCTACGCGTGCGACGAAACGCCGCAGTTGATGCCGATGCCCATCTACTATGCCCACCGCCTGATGGAGCGGCATGCGGAACTGCGCCGCGACGGGCGGCTGCCGTGGGCGCGGCCGGACGCGAAATCGCAGGTTTCCGTGCGCTACGTGGACGGAAAACCGCACCACATCGACACGGTGGTGATCTCGACCCAGCACAGCGCAGACATTTCGCACGAGCCGCTCACCGAGGCAGTGATCGAGCAGATCGTGAAGCCGGTGCTGCCGAAGAACATGATCACCATCGACACCAAGTACCTGATCAACCCCACCGGCCGCTTCGTGATCGGCGGGCCGCAGGGAGACACGGGGCTTACCGGCCGCAAGATCATCGTCGACACCTACGGCGGCTACTCGCGCCACGGCGGCGGCGCGTTCTCAGGCAAGGACCCCTCCAAGGTGGACCGCTCGGCCGCGTACGCCGCGCGCTACGTCGCGAAGAATATCGTCGCCGCCGGGCTGGCGAAGAAGTGCGAAATCCAGGTCGCTTACGCCATCGGCATCGCGCGCCCGGTGAGCGTGCTGGTCGAGACCTTCGGCACCGGCAAGATCGCCGACGACAAGCTCGCCAAGCTGGTGGAGAGGCACTTCGACCTGCGGCCCAAGGGCATCATCCGCTCGCTCGACCTGCTGCGGCCCATCTACGAAAAGACCGCGGCCTACGGCCATTTCGGGCGCGACGAGCCGGAATTCACCTGGGAGAGCACAAATAAGGCGGCGGCGCTGAAGGCCGACGCAGGCAAATAGCCGGGGTGGCCCAAAAATCGGCGACCGCGGTATAATTCGACCCGCTGAGGAGCGCTGCGACCGGGATCCCGGCCAGGCTCAGCACAGAACAACGGCGCTCGCACCGGACACGGTGCGGGCGTTTTGCTTTTTGGAGACACGACATGATTGCAGCAGGCACCAGGACCAGGGACTACCACGTCACCGACATCAAGCTGGCCGATTTCGGCCGCAAGGAAATCGCAATCGCCGAGACCGAAATGCCCGGCCTGATGGCCTTGCGCGAGGAATACAAGGGCAAGCAGCCGCTCAAGGGCGCGCGCATTGCGGGTTCGTTGCACATGACGATCCAGACCGCGGTGCTGATCGAGACCCTGGTCAAGCTCGGCGCGGAGGTGCGCTGGGCATCCTGCAACATTTTCTCGACCCAGGACCACGCCGCGGCCGCCATTGCCGCCTCCGGCGTGCCGGTGTTCGCCTACAAGGGCGAAAGCCTCGAGGAATACTGGGACTTCACCCACCGCATCCTCGAATGGCCAGGCAACGGAAATGAGGGCGGCACCCCCAACATGATCCTCGACGATGGCGGCGACGCGACGGTGCTGGTTACGCTCGGCACGCGCGCGGAGAAGGACCCGGCGCTGGTCTCGCGCCCGACGAACGAGGAGGAAACCGTCCTCTTCAACGCCATCAGGAAGCGTCTCAAGGACAAGCCCGGCTACTACTCGCGCATCCAGGCGAACATCCGGGGCGTCACCGAGGAAACCACCACTGGCGTGCACCGGCTCTACCAGATGCAGAAGGAAGGAAGGCTCCCCTTCCCGGCCATCAACGTCAACGACTCGGTGACCAAGTCCAAGTTCGACAACCTCTACGGCTGCCGCGAATCGCTGGTGGACGCCATCAAGCGCGCGACCGATGTCATGATCGCGGGCAAGGTGGCGGTGATCGCGGGCTACGGCGATGTCGGCAAGGGCTGCGCGGGCGCGCTGCGCGCGCTTTCCGCGCAGGTGTGGGTAACCGAAATCGACCCGATCTGCGCGTTGCAAGCGGCGATGGAAGGCTACCGCGTCGTGACGATGGACTACGCCGCCGACAAGGCGGACATCTTCGTCACCGCGACCGGCAACCTGCGCGTCATCACGGTCGAGCATATGAAGCGCATGAAGAACAATTCCATCGTCTGCAACATCGGGCATTTCGATTCCGAGATCGACATCGCGGGCCTGAAGCAATACCCGTGGGAGAACATCAAGCCGCAGGTGGATCACGTGATCTTCCCCGACGGCAAGCGCATCATCGTGCTCGCGGAGGGGCGGCTGGTGAACCTCGGCTGCGGCACCGGGCACCCCTCGTTCGTGATGTC
>CAZCGD010000621.1:0-1973 GCA_964498105.1 uncultured Streptomycetaceae bacterium | reverse complement strand
CTCGAAGACCAGGTCAGCCCGAAGCGCTGCGGGCACGTCGCCGGCAAGACGGTGATCCCGCTGGAAGAGGCCGTCGGCAAGCTCAAGGCCGCGCTCGACGCGCGGCACGACCAGGACTTCATCATCATGGCGCGCACCGACGCGATCGCGGCCGTCGGCGGCGGCCTCGACGAAGGGATCCGGCGCGGCAAGGCCTATGCGCGCGCCGGCTGCGACATGCTGTTCGCCGAGTTTCCCACCGCCGACATCGAGATGCCGAAGCGGTTCGCGGCGGCGGTGCATAAGGAGTTCCCCGGCCTGCCGCTCTACTTCAATTATTCCTCGAATCTCAAGTGGCACGAGTCGAAGGTGACCTTCGAGGACATCGCCGCGCTGGGCTACAAGGCCATGCACGTGTCGCTCGCCGGCATGCGCGCCACGATGATGGCGACCTGGGACTACGCGGTGGACCTCAAGGCGCGCGGCGCGCAGGCCGAAATCGATTTTCAGAGAAAACTGCTGGCGCACCCGATGGGCGGCTACCACGAGTTTGCGGGTTTTCCCGGGATCAAGGCGTGGGAGGAGAAGTACCTGCCGCCCGAGGAAGTGAAGAAGAAGTACGACGGCGCTACCCGCCTGTAATCCGCGCCACCTCGTACCAATATATTAAGAGCGCCTAGCAAAATGACCGACCCTGCTTTTCTCCCCTCCTTTTCAAGGAGGGGTGGATGCGAAACGACTCAAATTGCGCCTTCCAGGCGCGGTAAACCCGGGGTGGTTACGTGGGCAGCTCTTGCTCCCACCACCCCGCCCGCTGGCGCGGGCACCCCTCCTCTGGCAGGAGGGGAATTCATTTTGTTAGGCGCTCTTACGTATTTTTGTATAAAAGGATAAAACAGTGTCCGCTACGTCTCCGCTGATCACGCTGCGCGAACTCATCAAGCGCCCGCGCTTCATCCCGGCCCTCGGCATCTGGGATCCGTACACCGCGCGCGTCGCCGAATCGCTGGGCATGGAATGCGTCCACATCGGCGGCTACCAGCTCGGCACGCATTACGTGACGAGCGAGCCGCTGCTGACGCTGACGGAGCTCGCCACGACTACCCGCTATGTGACTGCCGCGGTGAAAATCCCGGTAATTGTGGATGCTGGCGCCGGCTTCGGCGAGCCGCTGCACGTCATGCGTTGTGTCAAGGAGATCGAGCGGGCCGGCGCGGCGGGGCTGCACATCGAAGACCAGATCTATCCGAAGCGCGTCCATTACCACAAGGGGATCGAGCACGTCATCCCGCGCGACGAGATGGTGGCCAAGATCAAGGCGGCGCTTGCCGCGCGCACCGATCCGAATTTCCTGATCATGGCGCGCACCGACGCCATGCACACCGACGGTTTCGCCGAGGGCGTAGAGCGCGCCAACCTGTACCTGGAAACGGGCGCGGACACGGTCATGATCTTTCCGGACACGGAGAAGGACGCGCGGCAGGCGCCGCGCGAGATCAAGGGGCTGCTCGCCTACACCAACAGCGAAGGCAACCGGCTGCGGCGCCCGCTGTTCACGGTCCGGGAATTCGAGGAGATCGGCTACAAGCTCTCCACCTATCCCACCGCGCTGCTGTGCCCGGTGACGCAGGAGATGAAGCGCGTGATCACCAACCTGCTCACCAAAGGCGAAACCGGCCTCGACCGGGAGCAGATGATCGTGTGGCGCAAGGAGATCGAGGACCTGATCGGCCTCGAGGAGTATTACAGGATAGAAAGCGCCACCGTCGAGCGCTGAAATTCACTGATGCGCTGGAGTACCATGGGACGGATTAACGAAAGGAGAGACGACATGCAACGCAAGGACATCAAGGTACGCTCGACGGCGGGCGGCGCGTTCGACTGCTACCTGGCCACGCCCGACGCCCCGGGCAAGGTTCCCGCCATCGTGCTCGCTTCCGCGGTGCACGGCGTGGACAAGGACATCCGCGCGATCGCCGACGAGTTCGCCGCGG
>CAZCGD010000620.1:0-2450 GCA_964498105.1 uncultured Streptomycetaceae bacterium | reverse complement strand
TCATCGAGTTCAAGACACCCTCCGGCGGCGGCGGGCCGCACACGCTCATCATCACCGATGATCAAAGCACCATCTGGTTCACGCTGCAAAGCGGCAACAAGGTCGCGAGCATTGATACCGGGACCGGCGCCATCCGGGAGTACCCCTCTTCCGGCGGGCCGTACGGGCTCTCGCTGGACCAGGCCGGCAACGTCTGGTTTTGCCGCATGGGCGACAACAGGATGGGCAAGCTCGATCCGAAGAGCGGGCAGATGAGCGAAGTGGACATGGGCCGGGGCTCCCGCCCGCGCCGCGTTGCAACGACCCCCGACGGGATGCTATGGGTGGCGCTCTACGGCAACGGCAAGATGGCGAAGCTGGACCCGAAGTCCATGAAGGTGGTGAAGGAGTATCAGCTGCCCGCCGGCGACGCCGGCCCTTACGCCATCACGGTGGACGGCGGCGGCATGGTGTGGGTGAACGAGATCAACACCGACACCGTGGTGCGCTTCGACCCGAAGACCGAGCAGATGCGCGTCGTGCAACTGCCATCGAACAACGTCGGCATCCGCAAGATGGTGACCGACGCGAGCGGGCGGTTGTGGTACATGGGCTCGCACAACGGCCGGCTGGGAGTAGTTGAGTAGGACATTAGCCGCCAAGACGCCAAGCACGCCAAGAAAAACAATAATGATGGAACCACGGATGAAGTTGGGCGGCTCAGGAGAAACAGCGATGCTAGGTGCCCTGGAGCTGGAAGAGCGGCCGCAGTCTCTCGGAGAGGAGATCGCGAACAGCGTCAGCCACGGCATCGGCTTGCTGGCGGCGCTGGTCGCCTTCCCGATACTTGTTTCTTCCGCGGTCAATCGCGGGGACCTGGCGGGAACCGTGGGCGCGGCCGTGTTCGCGACCACCATGGTGCTGTTGTACCTCGCGTCCACGCTGTTTCACGCGTTGCCGCCGAACCGCGCCAAGCGCGTGTTCCAGATACTCGATCACTCGGCGATCTACTTCCTGATCGCCGGGACCTACACCCCGTTTACTCTTGGCGTGTTGAAAGGCGCCTGGGGCTGGACGCTGTTCGGGCTGGTTTGGGCCATGGCCATTGCCGGAACTGTGTTCAAGTCCCTCGGCGGTGTCCGCTACATGACGCTCTCGACATGGATGTATCTCGCGATGGGCTGGCTGGTCCTGATCGCGATCGAGCCGGTGTGGACGCTGGTGCCGAGGTGGGGATTTTTCTGGTTGCTTGCGGGCGGTATCGCCTACACCGTGGGCGCGGTGTTTTTCATGGCGGAGCGAATCCGCTACTTCCATTTCGTGTGGCACCTGTTCGTTGTCGCAGGCACCGCCTGTCACTTCATCGCGGTGCTGTGGTACGCGGCCTAGAGCCGGTCCCGAACACGCCACGAAATCACACGGAAACATACGAAGTGAAAGACAAGGACATTTTGGCCACGGAATCACACGGAAACACACGGAATTGGAAACTACAACAAGGCCGGACGGCTGAAACGATGGCATGCGCCGTCGTTTTCAACTTTCCGTGTGTTTCCGTGTGTTTCCGTGGCTAAGTTTTCTACCTGGGGTTTAATCATGCTTTCCGTGTGTTTCCGTGGTTTGAATCGGTTTTTGAGATGGCTTTAAGTGACAGGTAGTGGGTGATGCGCTTTTCGATACTTGCGGTGTTGTTGCTGCTCCCGGCGCCGGCGTGCCTTGCGCAGCCGGGTCCCGCGGCGCCCGCCGCCGCTTGCGGCGAGGTGGTGACGATCGAAACCCACAACCGCAGCACGACGCGCTACTCGCTGGCGCATCCGGAGGGCGCGGGTGCGGCGAGCGGGCCAATCGCGCTGGTGCTGCTTGCCGGTGGACCGGGGCATGTCGATCTCGACGACCAGGGCTGCGCGCGCGCCCTCAAGGGTAATTCGCTGGTGCGGTCAATCCCGCTGTTCCGCGCGGCGGGTTTCGCCGCCGCGCTGGTCGATGCGCCATCCAATTATCATGGCGAGGACGGATTGGGCGGATTCCGGATCGCCGCGCAGCATGCCGAGGATCTCGGCAAGGTGATCGCCGACGTGCGCGCGCGCACGAAGGCTACGGTCTGGCTGGTGGGCACGAGCCGGGGCGCGATTTCCGCGGCGAACGCGGCCGCGCGGCTGTCCGGTCCGTCGGCACCCGATGGAGTTGTGCTCACTTCCGCCCTGATGTCGGGCCAGAGTGGAGCGAAGAAGGCATGGGTCGCTCACACCGTCTTCGATCTGCGGCTGGAGGCGATCCGGATTCCGATCCTCGTGGTCGGCCACGCTGCCGATATGTGCGTCCGCTCGCCCGCGCAACTCATGGGCGACATCACCGCGCGAACCAACGGCGCCCGCGAGCAGGTCGTCACAGTTACCGGCGGTCCCGGTTCGACCGGCGGACCGTCAGTCGCGGTCTGCGAGGGCCGCACGCCGCACGGCTTTGTCGACCAG
>CAZCGD010000619.1:0-8493 GCA_964498105.1 uncultured Streptomycetaceae bacterium | reverse complement strand
CTAGTGTCCTGAGTCGCTAGTTCGCTGAACAAAAGATGCCGACAATTGACGCCATACTTTGTCGCAAATCCTCGCCAGGTGTCCAACCTGGCTGCGGTTTGCTTCGCGTCTGGCGCCAATTTCGGCACTTTTGTGATGCAGAGTGCGTCCCACTGGCAACGAATCTATCAACGAACTAACGACTCAGGACACTAGCATGAAGAAGGCCCGGGGATGAGACAAAAATCCCAGCACGACGCGCAGCCCGCCTTCGTCCTGCACAGCTATCCGTTCCGCGAGACCAGCCTGGTGGTGGAGACATTTACCCGAGACCATGGGCGCGTGGCGCTGGTCGCGCGCGGCGCACGGCGCCCGAGATCAGCGGTGCGCGGGGTGCTGCTGTCGTTCCAGCCGCTCAACGTGTCGTGGAGCGGCCGCAGCGAACTGCGCACGCTCATCCGGGCCGAATGGCGGGGCGGTTACCATCCGCTGCGGGGCCAGGCGCTGATCTGCGGTTTCTACGTCAACGAGCTGTTGCTGAAGCTGCTGCTGCGCGACGACCCGCACGAACACTTGTTCTCCATCTATGAAAACACGCTGGCCGCCCTCGGCGCTGGCGCCGATCAGCCGGCGGTGCTGCGACAGTTCGAGATCGGCCTGCTGCGCGAACTGGGTTACGCGTTGATACTGGACCGCGACGTCGAGCGCGGCGAGCCGGTAGTGCGCGAGCGCAGCTACGTCTACGTGGTCGAGCGCGGCCCGGTGCCCGCGGCCGGCGCTCCGCGAAACGGGGTAGAATTATCGGGCCAGACGCTGATCGACATGCAGTCGGGCGAATTCGCCAGCGCGGCGACGCAGCAGCAAAGCAAGCTGCTGATGCGCACCTTGCTCAACCATCATCTCGGCAACCAGGTTCTGCATACTCGGCAGTTGCTGCGAGACCTGCAGGAGTTGTGATGCTTCTTCTCGGCGTCAACATCGACCACGTCGCGACCTTGCGGCAGGCCCGCGGCACGGAATATCCGGACCCGCTGCAGGCCGCGCTTGCGGCGGAGGACGCCGGCGCGGATTACATCACCTTGCACCTGCGCGAGGACCGCAGGCATATCCAGGACCGGGACGTTGTAGCCATGCGCAAGGCGCTACGGACCCGCATGAACCTGGAAGCGGCAGTGACGCCGGAAATGATCGCTTTCGCCCGCCGCGTGCGGCCGCAAGACGTGTGCCTGGTCCCCGAGCGACGCGCAGAACTGACCACCGAGGGCGGGCTCGACGTGGCGGGAAAATTCAGAAGGGTGGAACGAGCGTGCCGCGATCTCGGGGCAGCGGGAATTCGGGTGTCCCTGTTCATCGATGCCGACCGGCGCCAGATCGACGCCGCCGCGGCTGCCGGCGCCCCGGTGGTCGAACTGCACACCGGTGGTTACGCCGGGGCCCGCAGCGCAACAGGTCAGACCAGGCAGTTCGAGAAAATCCGCGCCGCGGCGGAGTACGCCACCGGCAAGAACCTGAGAGTCAACGCCGGGCACGGCCTCAACTACGCGAACGTGCGGCCGATCGTCGCGATCCCGCAGATCCGCGAACTCAATATCGGACACGCCATCGTCGCGCGTTCGGTGTTCGTGGGCATGGCGCAGGCCGTGCGCGAGATGAAAGCGTTGATCGGCCCGGCGCGATGATCTACGGCATCGGCATCGACGTCGTGGAGCCGCCGCGCATCGAGCGACTGCGGGACAAGTACGGCGAGCGGTTTGCGCGGCGGGTGCTGACACCGTTGGAATGGCCTGGATACCTCCGCACCATCAAGCCGGTGTTTTACCTGGCCAACCGGTTCGCCGCCAAGGAAGCCTTCTCCAAAGCCATGGGCACCGGTTTCCGCTACCCGGTGACCCTGCAATGCATCAGCGTGGTCCAGAATGCCGCCGGGAAGCCCAGCCTGGAGTTTCATCCCAACCTCGAGCGGCTTATCAAAAGCCGCGGCATCGTGAGGCATCATCTCACCATCAGCGACGAGCGCGCCGTGGCCTGCGCCTGCGTGGTGATCGAGGCGGAATGACCGTGCAGCCGAAAAACCTGCCCTTGGGCGCCGTCATGCTCGACCTCAATGGCACCGCTCTTACCGAGGAAGATCGCAGGCGCCTCCTGCATCCTCTGACGGGGGGAGTGGTTCTGTTCACGCGTAACTACGCCGATCCCGGGCAGCTCTCCCGGCTTACGGCCGAGATACACGGCCTGCGCAATCCGCCTCTCCTCATCACGGTCGATCACGAGGGCGGACGGGTGCAGCGCTTCCGCGAAGGATTCACAGCGATCCCCGCCATGCGTGAACTGGGAAGGATCTGGGACGGCGATCCGCAGCAGGCCCAGCAACTGGCCCGCGAAACCGGTTACGTGCTGGCGGCTGAATTGCGCGCTCACGGCGTGGACCTGGCGCTGGCGCCGGTGCTGGACATCGACCACGGCTCGAGCAGCGTTATCGGAAACCGCGCCTTTCACTCCAACGTGCGCGGCATCGCCGAGCTGGCGCGCGCCCTGCTGCAGGGATTCAAGCAGGCCGGCATGGGTGGTGTCGGCAAGCATTTTCCCGGGCATGGGCACGTCAGCGCCGATTCCCATCACGAGGTTCCGACTGACGAGCGGACCCTCGAGGAAATAGCGGCGACTGACTTGGAACCGTTCCGGCGCCTGGTCGACGCCGGCCTCGGTGGCATCATGCCCGCGCACGTCATTTATTCAAAAGTGGACCGGTTCCCCGCGGGCTTCTCGGCGGTGTGGCTGAAGCAGGTGCTGCGCGGCCGACTCGGGTTCGACGGCATGATCTTCAGCGACGACCTCAGCATGGAAGGCGCCCGCGTCGCGGGCAGCGTGCTCGAGCGCGGGCAGCTGGCGCTGGCCGCGGGTTGCGACATGGTGCTGGTATGCAACAGCCCGCAGACGGCGGACGAACTGCTGGGCGGCTTGAAATACGCCATGCCGGCGGTGAGCCTGGCGCGGCTGGCGCGCATGCACGGCAGGCAGCAGCCAGACAGCATGGCCAGCCTGCGGGAAAGCGACGACTACAACCGGGCCCTGCGCGCGGTGGCCGGCATCAGCAGGCGGGACGGCGAATTGCCGCTGGCCTAGGAATTTTCGGCCTTGCGGTCGAAAATTCCTTATAGCAGCCTGGCTGCGACAGCAACAGGCTGCTATGCGCGGTCGATGTATGCCCCGGTATCGGTGTTGACGTTGATTTTTTCGCCTTCCGTGACGAATTGCGGCACCATCACGGTAACCCCGGTGTCGGTCCTGGCCGGCTTGAAGGAGCCGGTGGCGGTCGCGCCCTTGAGGTTGGGTTCCGTTTCTGCCACGGTGAGGGTGACCGTCGGCGGCATCTGGACCCCGATCGGCCGTTCGTTGTGGAAATTGACCTGCACGTCGGTATTGGGAATCAGATAGCCCGACTGCTGCTCGAGGAAGTCGGCCGCGAGGGTCAGTTGCTCGTACGATTCCTTGTCCATGAAGACGTAGCCGCTGCTATCCTTGTAGAGGAATTGCATTTCGCGATGCTCGACGTGGGCGCGCTCGATCTTGTCCTCGGTGCGGATGCGTTCGTTGCGCTTGGTGCCGGATTCGATGTCCTTCATCTCGACCTGCATGAAGGCGCCGCCGCGTCCGCCGACGTGGACGTGGTGGGACTTCAACACGCGCCAGACGCGCTTTTCCCACTCGATCAGATTGCCGGGGCGGATTTCGGTTGCCAGAACTTTTGCCATTTCGCTGCCTAGCCTCGAAAAAGGGCGTAATTCTACACCAGTGTTCGATCCTGCCCCTGTCATAACCGGCCTGCCGCACCTGCCCGGTGTCTACCGTATGCTGAACGGGGCAGGGGAGGCACTGTACGTCGGCAAGGCGCTCGACCTGAAGCAGCGCGTTGCTTCTTACTTTCATAAGGCAGGCGGGTTGTCGCCCCGCATCCAGTTGATGCTCGGGCAGGTGGCGGCGGTCGAGACCACCGTTACCCGCTCTGAAGTCGAAGCCCTGCTCCTTGAGCACAACCTGATCAAGACCTTGAATCCCCGATATAACATACTGTTTCGTGATGATAAATCCTATCCGTACCTGGTGATGACCGGGCATCGGTATTCACGCCTGGGATTTCACCGCGGCAGTCTCGACAAACGCCATCGGCACTTCGGGCCATTCCCCAACGCCGGGGCAGTGCGGGAAAGCATTCAACTCCTGCAAAAGGCGTTTCGACTTCGCACCTGCGAAGACACCGTCTTCAGCCATCGCTCGCGCCCCTGCCTGTTGCACCAGATCCGGCGCTGCACCGCGCCCTGCGTCGACCTGATCAGCGAGTCCGATTATGCTGAAGACGTCAGAAGCGCGATCCTGTTCCTCTCGGGCAAGGAGGACGAGGTGATCGACCGACTCACGTTGCGCATGGACGCCGCCGCGAGCGGCATGCGCTACGAAGAGGCCGCCATCTTTCGCGATCAGATCGCGGCGTTGCGTAAAGTACGGGAAAAGCAGTTCGTGAGCGGGACGGGCGACGACGCCGACGTGATCGCCTGCGGACGCGCCGCCGGCGTGGCGTGCGTGAATCTGGTGATGATCCGCGGCGGCCGGCACCTCGGGGACAAGAACTTCTTTCCGCGCAATGCCGATGACTCCGACCTGCAACAAGTGCTGGCGGCCTTCGTTCCCCAGCATTACCTGGAGCACGCCGTGCCGTCCGAGATCGTGGTGGGGGAGAATCTGGATGCTGCGCCGCTCGAGCGGCTGTTGTCGGAACGCGCGGGCCGCAAGGTGAGCATTCACGCCAACCCCGGCGGCGCACGCAAGGTGTGGCTGCAAATGGCTACCCGCAACGCTCAGCTCGGGGCGGCACAGGCATTGGGGTCGCAGGCAACCCAGGAAGCGAGGTTAGCGGCGCTGCAACAGGCGTTCGACCTGCCAGAGACCGCGCAGCGCATCGAGTGCTTCGACGTGAGCCATACCCTGGGCGAGGCCACCGTCGCCTCCTGCGTGGTTTACGATAAATCGACGATGCAGAAAGGCGAGTACCGCCATTACAATATCGCCGGCATGAAACCCGGCGACGATTACGGCGCAATGCGTGAGGTGTTGACGCGGCGCTACCGCAAGATTGTCGCGGGCGAGGGCAAGGTGCCCGATCTAGTCCTCATCGACGGCGGCAAGGGACATCTCGCCGTGGCGACTGGCGTCTTTGCCGAGCTCGGCCTGAACGATGTCGCGCTGGTGGCGGTTGCCAAGGGTGCGGAACGCCGGCCGGGGCAGGAGCAGTTGATGGCGGCCGGCGGCGGCGCGCCGCTCGCGCTGGGCGCCGATCATCCCGCACTGCATTTGATCCAGCAGATCCGGGACGAGGCTCACCGCTTCGCCATCCAGGGGCACCGCGCGCGGCGCGGCAAGGCCCGGAGCGGCTCGACGCTGGAGAAGATCCCGGGAATCGGCGCCGTGCGGCGCCAGCGGTTGCTGGCCCGCTTCGGTGGGTTGCGTGGCCTGCTCGCTGCCAGCGTGGACGAACTTGCGCAAGTCGAGGGCATCAGTCGTACACTAGCGGAAATGATCCACCGAGAGTTGCACTAGAATCGCTTATGCCTCTCAATCTGCCCAACCTGCTCACCTGGCTGAGGATCGTGTTGATCCCGCTGTTCGTGGGCATTTTCTACTTCGAGAAGAGCTGGGTATCGATCCCCAACCAGAACCTGGTGGCGACCGTCATTTTCACCGCCGCTGCCATCACCGACTGGCTCGACGGCTGGCTGGCCCGCAAGCTCAACCAGACCTCCGCCTTCGGCGCTTTCCTCGATCCGGTCGCCGACAAGCTGATGGTGGCAGCGGCCCTCATCACCCTTGTGCAGCTGGAACGCGTAGATGCGATCATCGCGCTCATCATCATCGGACGCGAGATCACGATCTCTGCTTTGCGCGAGTGGATGGCGAATATCGGAGAAAGCAGGAGCGTCGCCGTGTCGTTCCTCGGCAAGATCAAGACCGTGTCGCAGATGGTGGCGATCCCGTTGCTGCTCTACGATGACGACATCGGCGCCTTCAACCCGGCATTGCTCGGAACGTGGCTGATCTGCCTGGCGGCGTTACTCACGCTCGCGTCGATGGCCTACTACCTCAAGGTGGCGTTGCCGCATGCATGGAAAAAGACCTCGTAGCCGGTCCGGACTTGGTGTCATGAACGATCGGCGTGAACGCATGGATAGCTGCTCTTGGGGTTATCGCTGAGGCGACAGGCTGAAGAGTGTTATCGACTTCGAGTTGCCAGAGCAGGGCCGGCTGACCTATAATTTCCCTTACGAAACGCGGGAATAGCTCAGTTGGTAGAGCGCAACCTTGCCAAGGTTGAGGTCGGGAGTTCGAGACTCCTTTCCCGCTCCAGAATTCCCGGGGGTAACGAAGTCCGCTTCGGTAGTTTGAGGCTTCGTTATCCCTTTTTGGTTTCGGCGGGGTGGCAGAGTGGTCATGCAGCGGCCTGCAAAGCCGTGTACGCCGGTTCGATTCCGACCCCCGCCTCCCGCTTTCCTCAATTGCAGCCGCCAAGGAAAGCGTAACTGGATAAACTGAAGCTGGCTGCAAAGGTCTGCAAGGGGATAGGATGACGGGCGAGTGGTGGAATTGGTATACACAAGGCACTTAAAATGCCTCGGCGAAAGCCATATCGGTTCGAGTCCGGTCTCGCCCACCATTTCGTTGCGCACTCAGGAGCTGCATGATTGTTTTTGATTTAGGGTGCGAGAACAGCCACCGTTTCGAGGGCTGGTTCGCTTCGAACGAGGACTACGAGCAGCAGCTCGGGCGCAAGCTCGTCACCTGCCCGCTGTGCGGCAACGCTGGGGTGGTGCGGCTGCCGCACGCATCGCATATCCGAACCGGCGGCAAGGACCGGGAACGCGCGCCGCGCGCCACGTCGGCCGGAACGGCAGCACAGCAGTATGCGAATGTCGGCGGCGAGATCCTGGCCAGGCTGGTGGAGCATATCGTCGAGAACACGGAAGACGTGGGCATGGCGTTCCCGGAAGAGGCGCGCAAAATCCACTATCGCGAAACGTCCGACCGCCGGATACGCGGCACGGCCTCGCGTGAAGAAGTGGAGGCGCTCACGGACGAGGGCATCGAGGTCGTCGCGCTCCCCATCCCCGCTCACCGCCTGGGCAAGACGCATTAGCAGCGTGTCGGGCTTTCGCCTCGGCACGCTGCTAAATTGAAAATCCGACAGGCTGCTAGGGAGGCACCATGTTCAAGCACATACTGCTACCAACCGACGGTTCCAGCATCTCCAGGAAAGCAGTCAAGCGCGGGATCGATCTCGCCAGGAAGAGCAGGGCGCGCGTGTTGGTACTCCATGTCGTGCCCGAGTTCAAGCTCATGGTGGATGAAGGCATCACCCTGTTGAGCCCCGCCCTCAGGAAGCGCTTCGAGGACGAGGGGCGGGCGCGGGCGCAGAAAATGCTCGATGACATCACCAAGCAAGCGCGTGCCCGCGGCGTGCGTTGCTCGACCCTGTGCGTGGCAGGCGATCTGCCGTATCAGCAGATCATCGCCACCGCGCGCAGGAAAAAGTGCGATCTCATCCTGATGGCTTCCCATGGCCGCCGCGGCCTGTCGAGCCTGTTGTTAGGCAGCGAGACGGCCAAGGTACTGTTGCACACCAGGGTGCCGGTGCTGGTCGTGCGCTGAAGCAGGGCCGCTGCGCGTCCACGAACGTCGCGGACGGTTACTCCACGCGTAGATTCATGGCTGCGATCAATCGGATCGGCTAAACTACACGCCTCGCGAGCCCATCGGACCCCCCCATGAACCATCCCGCGGCACCGCTGCAGACTCTGACGGACAAGCTGATTGCCAGAAAAGAGGGCGCCATCGGCTGGGTCATATTCAACAATCCGGAACGCCACAACGCGACTTCGTTCGAGATGTGGCAGTCGCTGCCGCTGGTGCTCGACGCCTACGTCCGGGATCCCGAGGTGCGCGTCATTATTTTGAGGGGAGCCGGAGAGAAAGCGTTCAGCGCCGGCGCGGATATTTCCCAGTTCAAGGAAAAACGCTCCAGCGCGGAAGCGGTGAAAGCGTACAACGATACGGCCGATTCCTCCAGCCGGGCGCTGCGCGAGTGCGCCAAACCCACGATTGCGATGATCCATGGCTATTGCATCGGCGGCGGCGCGGCCATCGCGGTAGGCTGCGACATCCGCATCGCGGCGGACAATGCGCGCTTCGGAGTGCCGGCGGCGAAACTGGGCCTCGGCTACCGGTTCGACGGCATCAAGCGCCTGGCGAGTATCGTCGGCCCCTCGTTCACCGCCGAGATCTTCTTTACCGCCCGCCAGTTCACGGCGCATGAGGCTCTGCAGATGAGGCTGATAAACCGGATGCTGCCCGCCGCCGAGGTCGAGCGTTATACGCTGGACCTCGCGAATGCGATGGGGAGCAATGCGCCGCTCACCATTGCTGCGGTAAAGCGCTCGCTGATCGAGTTGCAGAAGGATCCGCGAGAGC
>CAZCGD010000618.1:0-1855 GCA_964498105.1 uncultured Streptomycetaceae bacterium | reverse complement strand
TCCGCCGATACCGCGCGCACGCCCAACGAAGGCCAGACCGCCGGCAGCCTGTCGGTCGAGAACAGCGGGACTGCGCTGCGCTTTGCCTGCGCCGAGGCGCGCCAGATCCTCATCGGGCTCGCCGCCGCGAAACTCGGAATGGCGGCAGACCGGCTAGCGGTTGCCGATGGCACGATCTCCGGCGGCAGCGGAAGGGTGACCTACGCGGAGCTGGCAAAGGAGGCCAGCTTCAAGCGCGAGGCCACCGCGCAGGTCAAGCCGAAGCCGTCCTCGCAGCACAAGATGATCGGTAAGAGCGTGCAGCGCCGCGACATCCCGTCCAAGGTCACCGGCGGCCGCAGCTACGTGCAGGATATGCGGCTTCCCGGCATGGTGTTCGGGCGCGTGGTGCGTCCGCCCTCCTATCGCGCCGAACTGGCCTCGTTCGACGAAGCGGCGATCAAGGGAATGCCGGGGGTCGTCGCCGTGGTCCGCGATGGCAATTTCCTGGGAGTGGCAGCCGAGCGCGAGGAACAGGCAATCAAGGCGGCGCAGGCGCTGCGCGCCTCGGCCAAGTGGCGCGAGACGCCGGACCTCCCGCCGCCGGCGCCCGCGCTGTTCGCGCATCTCCAGAAAATGCCCTCGCGCGACATGGTGGTGAACGAAAAGACCGCGGCCGCGCCGGCCGGAGGAAAAATCAGGACCATCGAGGCGACCTACACCCGCCCCTTCCAGTCGCATGCCTCGATGGCGCCTTCCTGCGCGGTGGCTCAGGTAAAGGACGGCCAGTACACGGTATGGACGCACAGCCAGGGCGTGTGCCCGCTGCGGCTCGACCTCTCGATGGTGCTGCGTGTGCCGGAAACCAGCATCACCTGCACTCACGGCGAGGGCGCGGGCTGCTACGGCCACAACGGCGCCGACGATGTCGCGCTCGACGCGATACTGGTGGCACGCGCTACCGGCGGCCGCCCGGTAAAGCTGCAGTGGATGCGCGACGACGAATTCAATTGGGAGCCGTTCGGATCCGCGATGGTGATGACCATGCGCGCGCGCCTCGACGAGTCGAACGGCATCGCGGACTGGCGGCACGAAGTCTGGAGCCACCCGCATTCGACGCGGCCGGCCAGCAACTCCGGCAACAACCTGCTCGCGGGCTGGCACATCGCCAACCCGGTCAAGCAGGGGCCGTCCAATAACGGGGCGCAACCCGCGGGTGCCGCCGACCGCAACGCCGTGCCGCTCTATGAGTTTCCGAGCCAGAAGATCACGCTGCATTTCATTACCGACATGCCGATCCGCACCTCGGCTCTGCGCACGCTCGGCGCATACGCCAATGTTTTCGCGCTCGAGTCCTTCATGGACGAGGTCGCGGCCGCGGCGGGCGCCGACCCGGTGGAATTCCGTCTGCGGCACATGAAGGACCCGCGGGCGCGCGCGGTGATCGAGGAGTGCGCCCGCAAAGCGAACTGGAAGCCGAACCAGAAAGGCGATGGCACGCATGGGCGTGGATTCGCGTTTGCCAAGTACAAGAACCTTGCAGCCTATTGTGCGGTGGCGGCAGACGTCGTCGTTGACCGCCGTACCGGCAAGGTCCGCGTGACAAAGGCCGTTTCCGCGGTCGACGCGGGGCTGATCGTCAATCCCGACGGCGTGGTGAACCAGATCGAAGGCGGCATCATCCAGTCGGCAAGCTGGACGTTGAAGGAGCACGTCCGCTTCGACCGGCAGCGCATCACGACGCGCTCGTGGGCGGATTACCCGATCCTCACGTTCCCGGAAATCCCGGCGGTCGAGGTCCATCTCCTCAACCGCCCGGACGAGCGCTCCCTCGGCACCGGCGAGGGCTCGCAGGGACCGACCGTGGCGGCCATTG
>CAZCGD010000617.1:0-10738 GCA_964498105.1 uncultured Streptomycetaceae bacterium | reverse complement strand
AGCAACACCCGCGAAAATGGTCTTCGCAGGGTCGCACCATGGTTTTCTCAAGCTGAAATCGAGACCAAGAAAAGTCATGATTTATATCAGACGGCTCAGTAACTTACGCGACTACAACAGCTCAACGTCCGGACACTACTGAGTCGACTTATAGTATGAAAAGGCCTCTCTTTTAATCGCTGGGCGAGTGATGAGGGGAATCGGTCGAACGGATCTCGTAGGACAGCAAAGCTTCTGTAGGTTTGTAAGCGCTCGAATTCGGAAGGGAAATGTTACTGAAGGGCGCGCAAGGGGATGTGCCGGTAGTCGCATAACCCAAGGATTGGGTGTCGCTCGACTCGGCAAAAAAAAGTGACCGGCGGTGTCGTCATATTGGTTGAGTTTGCTTCTTGCACAGGTACCCGCGCACTTGGGGATGTGGACAAAAACAAAGCGGTAACGGTCGCTGATAATGATTGGCTTATCTCGGGTCGGAGGTTCGCTTGAGCATGCTCGACCAGAAAACCAGGGGGCCGGGAACAAGATCGAGGCGGCGGTATAACTGAACGCCAAGAATGACATTCCACAGGACAACACTTATGGCTGAAGCGCTGGCCGCGCCGGCGGTGCCGTATTTCGGGATCAACAGGGCGTTGAGGACGACATTAGTAAGCGCGGATAGGACAAACGCGCGCAGCGTCACTTTTTCATGCCCTGTCATGCTGAGGAAAAGACCTACCGATCCCATGACGGCATACGTCAGCTGGCCGCTCACCAAAATGCAAAGCGCTGGATAAGCTTGAACGTATGGCTCACCAAATAGCTGTACTAGGAGCCACTTACCTGCAACAAAGAGGACAAGTGCCGTTACGCCAGCGACAATCGACATTCCGGCGGTTGACAGGGTCAGCAATCGTTGCAACTTCTGTCGCGCCCCTTGAGCATGGAGCCGGGCGACATTAGGGGCGAGAACGGCATTGATTGCAGATACCGCAAAGGTAACCAGCATGCCGCCCTGAACAGCGATATTGTAAATTCCAACATCTTCAGCGGTGGTCATTACGCCCAGCATCAGGATGTCGGTTTTCTCGTTGATAATGCTGATGCCGGCCAGCATGGTGAATGGCATTAAGCTTCTTAACCAGCTGCGAGTCCGGTACGCCGGCTGTGCGTTAGTCGCCTCCTCGGGCCAGTGTCTCCTAATGAGATAGGCGGCGGCGAGAAAAGCAGCAGCGGTGCCCGCGATATTCGCGCTGACCGCCATTGGCGGTCTTAATGGCTGAGCCCACGCCAAAAACGCAAGCACAATGAGCAGGAAAATCAGGGGCTGGAGTGCTGAGCTGGGCCAGGATGCGTGAATTACCAGGCGCAGGCCCATCATGAGGCTGTTCGCAACGTGCATTGCTACGCCTAAAGGCAACAAGACTAGCGCCATTAGAAAGGTAGTGGGATCGAGTGCCGCAATGTCAACGGGGAGAACGAGTAAACCACCCCCGATGATTGTCATGCTGAGCGTGACCGCAATAACCGCAAGCTGCGTTGCGCGCCGTCTCATGCCTCGCATCAAGGACCAATCGCCGCGCGCATGACTGGCGGCGACCTCACGTGTCAATAGCGCCGGCAACCCGAGCTGGGTTGGGACTGCGATCAATCCGACCGCTGCTATGGCAAAAGCATAGTAGCCGTATCCATCGGCACCGAGCGCCCGGGCAAGGACGATCGCTGTCAAGAGACTCAAGCCCCTCTGCAGGACGCCGAGCCCGGCCGTACCTAGAACGCTCCTGATGAAGTGACGCCGCAATGATTCGCTTGTCCCGCGCGATTGCTGGGCCAACGCGGGCGTTTTCGTCGAATCCGTCATTGGTCAACACCGCATGTACGTAACATAATTCGACAGCAGACGGCCGCAATTATGGAACACGCAGGGCAGATTAGTGTGTGTTTGCCGGATAAGACACTATATTGGTGTGCGGTCGGAATCACGAGGCGCAAGTAAGGTTAGCCATGTGCGGACTGGTGGGCTTTTGGTCAACTGAAGGCGACCGCCGGGATTTCGTGCAACTGGCGTCGCGTATGGCCGACCGCATCCGGCACCGCGGGCCGGACGACAGCGGGACATGGTTTGACGAGGGAGCAGGTCTAGCGCTGGCGTTTCAGCGGCTTTCAATACTCGACTTGTCAGCGGCGGGGCATCAGCCGATGCAATCGGATTGCGGCCGATACGTGATTGCGTTCAACGGGGAAATCTATAACCACGGGGAACTTCGAGATCGGCTGGAGGCCGAGCGAAATGCTCCCGACTGGCGTGGCCACGCTGATACCGAAACGCTTCTCGCTGGGTTCGTAGCCTGGGGCATCAGGCCCACGCTCGATGCCACTGTCGGAATGTTTGCATTTGCTCTGTGGGACCGTCGCGAGCGAGTGCTTACGCTGGCTCGGGACCGAATGGGTGAGAAACCGCTCTATTACGGCTGGCAGGGTGGAGCGTTTCTGTTCGCCTCGGAACTGAAAGCACTGCGGGCCCATCCGAGTTTCGAGGGGCGCGTCAATCGTTCTGCCCTTTCCCTGCTGCTACGGTACAACTGCATTCCTGCCCCGCACAGCATCTACGAGGGCATCTTCAAGCTTAGCCCGGGTCACCTGCTGCAGATAGGCATGGCGCATGTCGCGGCTGGCGAAACTCCCGTGCCGCAAGCATGGTGGAGTTTGAGTGAAGTCATCCGTGGCGGCTGCACTTCACCTTTCCTGGGCGACGAGCAGGCAGCGGTGGACGAACTGGAGCGGGTCCTGGCCCGCAGCGTCAAGGATCAGATGCTGTCGGATGTGCCGCTTGGCGCGTTCCTGAGCGGCGGCGTGGACAGCAGCACGATTGTGGCGTTGATGCAGGGGGCGTCCTCCACGCCCGTCAAGACATTCACCATAGGTTTCAACGATGCGGGCTTTGACGAGGCCGCCCATGCGAAAGCGATTGCGCGGCATCTCGGCACGGAGCATCACGAGCTATACGTGCAGCCGCGGGATGCGCTGGCCGTCGTCCCGCGATTGCCGACGCTTTACTGTGAACCCTTCGCGGACAGCTCCCAGATTCCTACCTTTCTAATAAGTCAGCTTGCCCGGCAACAGGTTACGGTGGCCCTGAGTGGCGACGGTGGCGACGAGCTGTTTGGGGGATATAACCGCTACCTAACGGCCCGGGCGGTATGGCGGCGCCTGAATCGGCTGCCGCCTGCCGCACGTCGCGCCTTGGCGGGCGCGCTCCGCGGCGTGTCACCGCGGCGCTGGGGCGGGCTTTTCCGTCTGGCTTCACGTTGCCTTCCGAAACGATTGCGCGTGGCGAACGCCGGCGACAAGGCGCACAAACTGGCAGGAGTATTACAACTGACCAATGGCGAGGCCTTCTACAAGCAGTTGCGCAGCCACTGGGAGGGCCCCGGTTCGGTGGTGATCGGCGGCGATGAACCGGCGGATTCCTTGATGGATGCTGGCGGCTTGACTGCTGGTGATTCCCTCGAGCAGTGGATGATGGCTCAGGACGCGCAGACATATCTCCCTGACGACATCCTGGTCAAGGTGGACCGGGCGGCGATGGCCAACAGCCTCGAGACGCGGGTTCCCCTGCTCGATCACCGGGTAGTGGAATTCGCCTGGCGCCTTCCGCTCAAGTACAAGATTCGCGGTGAGGAAGGTAAATGGGCATTGCGCCAGGTCCTCTACCGTCACGTGCCCAAGGCCATGATCGAGCGACCGAAGATGGGGTTCGCACTTCCGCTCGACAGTTGGCTGCGTGGCCCGCTTCGGGACTGGGCGGAGAACCTGCTGGACGAGAAAAGACTGATCAGAGAGGGCTTTCTGAGGCCGACGCCAATCCGCGAATTGTGGAGTCGGCACGTGTCGGGCCAAGTAAACGGACAAGACCTGCTGTGGGACGTATTGATGTTCCAAGCCTGGATGGACGAGCAAGCGAGGGCTGCGTGACATGTGGCCATATTGGCTGCTGCTACTGATTCCAGCGGTCGGGATTATTGCGCCGCCGCGACGGGATCGCGTTGCACAGATCCTGGCCTGGGGGCTGGTTGCCACGTCGTTCGTGCTTGGCGTCGGGCTTCGTCACGAGGTCGGCGGCGACTGGGGTGCGTACCTACTCCACTTCGATTACATGGCAAGGGCCCGGTTCACGGATGCGCTGGCCTTGGAGGATCCGGGCTATTACGCCATCAACTGGTTGGTGGCCTGGCTCGGTGGCAGCATCTACTGGGTCAACCTGGTCTGTGGGGCCATCCTGATGGCCGGGGTCACCGTCTTCGCCCGACGGCAGCCCGTTCCCTGGCTCGCGCTTTTCGTAGCCGTGCCATACGTGATTATCGTCGTAGGCATGGGTTACACGCGGCAGGCCGCGGCGCTGGGGTTCCTGCTGCTGGGCCTGACCGCGTTGGGCAAGCAGAACACCGTACAATTCGTGGTCTGGGTACTGGTGGGCGTCTTGTTCCACAAGTCGGCGGTACTCGTGCTGCCCGTTGCCGCACTGGCGGCCAGTCGGCGCCGGGCGTGGACCCTGGTCTGGGTAGGGGTCGTCGCGCTGCTCGCTGCGTATCTATTCGTATTCGAGTCCGCCGAAGCGCTTTGGGCCAACTATGTGGAGGCAGAGTACAGTTCGGAGGGCGGGCTGATACGCGTGGTAATGAATGCCGTGCCGGCCACGCTCTTCCTGCTGTTGCACCGGAGGCTTCGACTTTCCCACGTCGAGGATCGATTGTGGTGGTGGATGTCGTGGTTTGCTCTCGCGTGCATCCCGCTCGTGCTGCTTTCGTCCGCCGCGACGGACCGGGTGGCGCTGTACCTGATTCCGATACAGATGTTCGTTTTCTCGAGGCTTCAGCTCGTTACGCGTCACCCGACACGTCTGACCCCGATCACTTTCGGTGTCGTTGCCTACTACGTAATCGTGCAATACGTCTGGCTCAACTATGCAACACATGCGATCTACTGGGTGCCGTATCAAATGGCTTCGCCATTTTGAGGTGGCGCCCGAATGAAGGCCGTCCTGTTCGCGAACACCGAGTGGTACCTCTATAACTTCCGGCTGAGCTTGGCCATAGCATTGAGGGATGCGGGCCAAGACGTTCTTCTCGTGTCGCCGCCCGGACCCTACGGAGAAAAACTTCAGGCAATGGGTTTCAGGTGGATTGCTGCGCCGATGCAGCGGCGCAGCCTGAATCCGTTGCGTGAGTTGGCATTGGTACTGTGGCTGCGGCGCCTGCTGCGCCAGGAACGGGCGGACCTGGTGCACGGCTTCACGATCAAGTGCGCGGTATATGGCTCGCTGGCGGCGCGGCTGGCGGGCGTGCCGGCGCGGGTAAACGCCGTGGCTGGGATGGGCTACGTGTTCACGAGCGGCGAGTTGAAAGCCCGGGTGCTCCGGCCTGTGGTGCGCGCCGTGATGCGCGTGGCGCTGGGCGGTCGTGGGGTGCGGCTGATCCTGCAGAACCCGGATGATGTGAAATTGTTCGAGCGCGCGCGCATCGTGGCCTCTTCAACAGTGCGCCTGATTCCGGGCTCTGGAGTGGATTGCGAGCGTTTCGCACCGGGTGCGGAAGGGGCGCGGAGAGCAGGTGCGGCACGTTTTCGTGTGCTGCTGGCCTCCCGGCTGCTGTGGGACAAAGGTGTGGCGGAGTTCATCGACGCCGCGCGACGGTTGCGCAGCGAAGACCGCGCCATCGACTTCCTGCTCGCAGGTGACCCGGATCCCGGCAACCCCGCTTCTGTTCCCGAGGCAACGGTGCGTGCATGGGTGGAGGAGGGATTAGTGCAGTGGTTGGGGCATGTGGACGACATGCCTGCCCTGTTCCATGCGGTGGATGCGGTCGCACTCCCGAGCTACCGCGAGGGCCTGCCCAAGGGCTTGATCGAGGCTGCCGCCTGCGGTCTGCCGCTCGTTACGACCGACGCGCCGGGTTGCCGCGAGGTGGTGACCCACGAGGTGGACGGGTTGCTGGTTCCCTCGCACGATTCCGAGGCGTTGGCTCAGGCGATTGCGAGGCTGCAAGACGACCCGGCGTTCGCCACCAGATTGGGTGCTTCGGCACGGGCCAAGGCGCTCGCAGAGTTCGATGAACGAATTATTGTCGGGCGCACGATCGACGTTTACCGCGAACTGATTCCCCAGATGGCTTGAGTGCAGCCCGGCCGGCGCAGGTTCCCTTTTACATAATATCGGTATGACAGGCGAGCGCATTTGACATAAGTAAGGAGAGTCGCCGCAATCAGGTCAGCACGTGCAACGCGACCGTGGTTAGGCGGTAACATGTAAGAGTAAGAGAGGCTTGTGCGCGCTGCCCGGCCACCCGCGATGCGACGGATTGCGGGATTGCCCAGCAGGCTTCGCGGGGTTGGTTGAACCAGGGGAAGGGTTCGTATGGGGTTCCATACATCGGCCGCGCTGGCGTTTGCAGTCACGGGGATTCTCACGTTGACGCTGCACCCGCTCGCCCTTCGTCTTCAGCTCACGGACAAGCCCGGCGGTCGCAAGCACCATAGCGGCGAGATTCCGCTGGTCGGCGGCATCGCGATGTTGATCGGCATCCTCATTGCGGCGATGGTCGCGATGGAAACCACCAGGCAGTGGTCGTTGCTGGTCCCCGCTGCGCTGCTCGTCGTCGTGGGCGTCATCGACGATCGTTACAGTATTGGGGCGTCGGTGCGGCTTGCGGTGCAGGTCTGCGCGGCGCTGGTCATGATGCTCGGCGGCGGTCTGTTTCTCCGGGATATCGGCGATCCGTTCGGAACCGGCCTGCTGGGGCTCGGCTTTCTCGCCATTCCCCTATCCGTGGTGATCGCGCTGACCGTCATCAATGCCTTCAACTTTGTCGACGGCATCGACGGACTGGCGGCTTCCATGGCCCTGATTACCTTGACCGCGGGCGCGCTCGCCGCCGGACTGGCGGCGCCGACCACGGCGATCGCGGCGATGGCCGGTGGGGCGATCCTCGGGTTTCTGCTGTTCAATTTCCCCGCGGATCGCAATCGTCATCTGCGCACCTTCATGGGTGATGCCGGCAGCACGCTGCTGGGGTTCATCGTGGTCTGGTTCACGGTCACGATCTGCCAGGGCGAGGGCCGGGCGCTGTCGCCGGTCGCGGCGCTGTGGTTTGCGCTGATGCCGCTGGCGGATTTCTTCAGTTGCGTCGTGCGTCGCGTGGCCAGGGGCAGGTTGCCGCTACACCCGGGCCGTGAGCATTTTCACTACCTGCTGATGCGCGCCGGCCTGAGCGGGCGCCAGGTGCTCGCGGTGCTGGTCGCCTTCGGCGGGGTCTATGCGGCCGTCGGCCTGATCGGTGCCAGCCTCAAGCTGCCGGACTGGGTCTTGTTCGCGCCCTGGATCACGCTGCTGGCATTGCAGCACTTCATCATCAAGCGCCTGGCCGTGCTGATCCGGTACCGGCGGTGGCAGGCCGCAGGGGTCGTCGTCCTGTTGCCGGTCAGAGCGGCCGAAGTTCGTTTTGATTTGCCGCGGCCTTACCCCCGCCGCGAGGCAGCGTAACGGTCAAGGTCGTCCGAGTCCGGCCGGTCGTGCAATGTTCACGCGGGCCGGGGACTAGCATGTCAGGCTGCCAAGCGACTCCGCAGGCATGAATTCCATTTCCAAAGGTAACATTGGTGACCCGTAAGACGCAGAACCCGCTGCCCAGCGACCGTTCATTCGGGCTGACGTTTGCCACCGTGTTTGCCGTCCTTGGCGCGTGGATGTTCTGGAAAGCGAGCATTCATTCGGCCGTTGCATTGGGAGCCGCGGGAGCCTTCCTGCTGGTCGCGCTAGCCTTTCCGCGACTCCTGCACCCGTTGAATGTTGCCTGGATGCGCCTCGGTAGCCTGCTCAACATTGTGGTTAGCCCCATTGTGATGGGCGTCATTTTTTTCGGCTTGTTGAGTCCCCTGGCAGCGCTGTTACGGCTGCGTGGTCGTGACGTGCTACAACGCAGTTTCGATCCCGCGCGCTCTAGCTACTGGATCAGTCGCAATCCACCGGGCCCGGACGGTTCAAGTTTTCCGCGACAATTCTGAGGGGCATGACCATTAGTTTTCTCGCCGAGCTTTGGGCATTCCTTCGGATCCGCAAGAAGTTGTGGCTGCTGCCCATTATGATTGTCATGCTGCTGCTGGGTGGGCTTCTGATCCTTGCACAGGGGTCGGCGGTAGCGCCGTTCATCTATACGCTCTTCTAAATGAAGATCCTGGGAATCTCCGCCTACTATCATGACGCCGCTGCGGCCCTGATCGATGGCGGAGAAATCATCGCGGCGGCACAGGAAGAACGTTTCACCCGCGTCAAACACGATTCCGGATTTCCGGCCCATGCGGTCGAATTCTGTTTGAAGTTCGCGGGCCTGCGGCCCGCTGACCTCGACTTCGTCGCCTTCTACGACAAACCGTTTCTGAAGTTCGAACGGCTGCTCGAGACCTACCTGGCATTCGCGCCTCGCGGTTTTGCGTCGTTCCGCCAAGCGCTGCCGGTGTGGATCAAGGAGAAGCTTTTCCAGAAGAGCCTGCTCGCGAAGCAGCTTGGCACCGCATTAGACCGGTCAGTGGACTGGACCGGAAAGCTGCTCTTTTCGGAGCATCACCTGAGCCATGCGGCGAGCGCGTTTTTTCCGTCGCCATTCGAGCGGGCGGCCGTATTGACCATGGATGGCGTCGGGGAGTGGAGCACGACATCGCTGGCCCATGGCAATGGCAACAAACTGCAGGTGCTACAGGAGATCCATTTCCCGCATTCGCTGGGCCTCCTTTACTCCGCCTTCACCTACTACACGGGATTCAAGGTCAATTCCGGCGAATACAAGGTCATGGGGCTCGCTCCATATGGTGAACCACGCTACGTGGGCGCGATCAAAGAGCACCTCATCGACATCAAAGACGACGGCTCATTCCGCCTAGATCTGGACTACTTCGATTACTGCACCGGGCTTCGCATGACAAACGAGCGCTTTGACGCGCTGTTCGGCGGGCCGCCGCGCAAGCCGGAGGACCGGCTGGGCCAGCGCGAGATGGATATTGCGGCCAGCGTACAGGCGATCACCGAGGAGATCGTACTGAAGCTCGCGGCCGGCATTGCGCAGGAGACTGGCGAGCGCAATCTCTGCCTGGCCGGTGGTGTCGCGCTCAATTGTGTCGCCAACGGCAAGCTGCTTCGCGCGGGGACGTTCGACCGTATCTGGATTCAGCCCGCCTCCGGCGACGCCGGCGGCGCCGTGGGCGCCGCGCTGGGTGCCTATCACCTGTACCAGGGTGCGCCAAGACTCCAGGTCGATTCACGCAGCGACGGCATGAAAGGCGCTTATCTGGGTCCGGTCTACAACGAAGCGGAAATCCGCAAAAGGCTGACCGCCAGCGGCGCGATATTCGAGGTGCTGGAAGAGGGCGAGATTATCGAACGCTGCGCGCGCGCACTGGCAGCGGGGCTCGCCGTCGGATGGCATCAAGGGCGCATGGAGTTCGGGCCGCGCGCGCTCGGGGCGCGATCGATCCTTGGCGACGCGCGTTCGCCGACAATGCAGAAACTGCTGAATCTCAAGGTCAAGTTCCGCGAATCCTTTCGGCCGTTCGCACCGTCGGTCCTGCGAGAACACGTCAGCGAGTGGTTTGAGCTCGATGAGGATAGCCCTTACATGCTGCTCGTCGCTGATGTCAGGCAGGAACACCGGGTTGCCATGACTGCAGAGCAGCAGAAGCTATTCGGCATTGACCGGCTCAATGTCGCGCGTTCGTCCATACCTGCCGTGACCCATGTGGACTACTCCGCAAGGGTCCAGACCGTGCGCCGTGAAACGAATCCTCGCTACCACGCGCTAATCTCGAGGTTTCACAAGCTGACCGGCTGCCCCGTCATTGTAAATACCAGTTTTAACGTTCGCGGTGAGCCGCTGGTCTGCACGCCGGAGGACAGTTTCCGCTGTTTCATGGGCACCGAAATCGATGTACTTGCGGTTGGCAACGCCTATCTCGAAAAGAACAGGCAACACGAGCACTTCAAGCAGCGATATGAGAACCGCTTCGACTTGGATTGATGCGCGCCGGCCTGAGCGGGCGCCAGGTGCTCGCCGTGCTGCTCAGGCACCGTCGGTGAGAGGGCGCAGCGATCATTGTCGTGTTGCCGGTAAGAGCGGCCGAAGTTCGTTTTGATTTGCCGCGGCCTTACCCTCGCCGCGAGGCGGCGTAACGGTCAAGTCATCCGCGCGCGAGTGGATGACGGGGGTCCTGTACCGCCACCAATTCGAGCTCGTCCAGGGCGTTCTCCAGGATGCCGAGGCCCTCATCCACCACGGCATCCTCGGCCGTGATCGGCACCAGGATGCGGATCACGTTGCCGTAGATTCCGCAGGACAGCAGGATCAAGCCGAGTTCGCGCGCGCGCTTGGTCAGCGCTTTGGTCAGGTCGACGGCGGGCTGCGCCGGGTCGCCGCCTTCGCATAACTCGAAGGCCACCATCGCACCGAGACCGCGGACTTCGGCAATCGAGGGATGGCGCGCCGCGAGCTGCTTCAGTCTTGCCGTCAGTCGCGTGCCCAGCTTGCCGGCGCGCGCGAAAATCTGCTCCTGCTCGAACACATCGAGCACCGCGAGCGCCGCGGCGCAGGCGACCGGATTGCCGGCGTAGGTGCCGCCGAGTCCACCCGGCGCGCAGGCATCCATCACTTCGGCGCGCCCAATGACTGCGGAGAGCGGGAATCCTCCGGCGAGCGACTTGGCGAGCGTCGTGATGTCG
>CAZCGD010000616.1:0-3265 GCA_964498105.1 uncultured Streptomycetaceae bacterium | reverse complement strand
GTGCCCGAACCATCGGAAGAGGCCTGCCGCCGCTACCACGCCGCGCACGAGGGCGCTTACCGCACCGGCGAACGTGTGCGGGCGCGGCATATCCTGTTTGCCGTGACGCCAGGCGTGGATGTCGTGGCCTTGCGCAAGCGGATGGAGCCCGTCTTTCTCGGCGTGCGATGCCACGATGGCCAGGCCGCCGATCTCTTTGCCGACGCGGCGCGCCAGTGGTCCAATTGTCCCAGCGGCGAGCGCGGCGGCGACCTGGGCTGGTTGAGCAGCGCCGACTGCGCGCCGGAGTTTGCCCGCGAGCTTTTCGGTCATGTCGAGGTGGGCGTGCTGTCGCGCCTGGTGCACAGCCGCTTCGGCCTGCATGTAGTCGAGGTGCTGGAGCGCGAGCCCGGAGCGGCGCAGCCTTTCGAGTCGGTGCGCGGCGCGGTGGCCATGGCGCTGCGCCAGCAGTCCTTCGTGACGGCGTTGCGACTATACCTGCGCCTGCTGGCCGGCGCGGCCACGGTGGATGGCGTGGAACTCGACACAGCCGACACGCCGCTGGTGCAGTAGCGTGGACATTTCGAGTTTTTATCGGATCGTCATGCCACCGGCCTGGCGAGTGCGCGCGTCCGCATGCGGGAGAGGACTACTGCCAGCACGACGCCCGCGAGGCAGGCTGTGCTGATCCCGACGAATCCCCACTTGAACGACCCGGCCTCGTCCCTGATCGCGCCCAGCGCGTAGACGCAGACGAAGCCGCCGATATTGGCGAACAAATTGGAGAATCCGATGGTGGTGCCCGCGACGCGGCTTCCCAGCACTTCCACCGGCACCAGAAACAGCGGCCCGAAGTAAAAGCCGTGAAAGCTCGAATAGACGGCGATCACGGCGAGCATCGCAGGAATCGACTCGACCGCCGGCAGCAGTGCCGCCGCGCAGGCGAGAACGGCGAGCGCGCCGCCGATCACGAGCGGCGGATTCCTCAGGCGGTCGGACACGTAGGCGCCGAGCGTATTGGATGACGCCGAGAGCGCCGCGCTCATTGCCATGATCACGCCGGCGGCCGGCAGCGAAAACCCGCGGTCGGCCACGAGGAAGGACGGCAGCCAGAAGTTAAAACCCATCACCACGGCAAAGCGCACGAACTGCAACCAGCTGCACACCCACAGTATCGGGAAGCGCGCGATAGCAACAAAATCCGAAGCCGAAATGGGCTTGCTCTTCTGCGGGCGCGGTTTGTCCCTGGCGAAGGCGCCGTAGAGGCATGCGGCGGCCACTCCCAGAACAGCAAAGACGATGAATGTCGCGCGCCACCCGTAACGTTCCGCGAGAAACGGGCCCGTGAGCGACAGGAGGACGCTGCCGCCGGCACCGCCCAGCAGAAACAGGCTCATGGCGGTGGCGCGGCGCTGCGGCGGAAACCACGACGCGAGCAGCGCCAGTCCCGGCGCGAACAGCAGCGCGCGAAAGGCGCCGGCGACGCACAGGATGGTCAGCGCGAGCCAGAACGCGTGGCTCAGCCCGAATCCAAGCGACAACACCGACCAGGCAAGGAGGCCGATGAAGAACAGCCGCCGGGGCCCGAAGCGGTCGGAGAGGTAACCCGCCGGGACCTGCGCCAATGCGTAGCTCAGCATGCTCGCGGCGAAAAGCATCCCGGCCTGGGTGAAGTTGATCTCCAGGTCCTCGCGGATCAGCGGCAGCAGCAGTGGAATCGCGGCGAAGGTGAGAAAGTGCGCAACCTGGCACAACACCACCAGCCCGACCGTGATGACTCCGTCGCGGCCCATGGATCCGGCATTGGACGCGCGAACACCTGCTGCCGTGGAAAGCATGAGTCGAAAGTAGCGCTTTCCGCTACGCCGGGAGTTGCGCTATGTCAAACAGCAGGCAGGACGGGGCAGGCTCATCTGCATCATCAGGGCCGCGCACGTGACGCGCGTCGCGGATGCCGTGCTCCTGGCGAGCGCGATCGCGCTTGCCCGCGTACTGAGAGAGACGGGTTGCCCCAGAACCGGTAATCGTTCCTGCGCTCGGTCTTGGCCCGGTACATCGCGCCGTCAGCGCGCTTCACCAGGGTTTCTACGTCATCGCCATCCAGCGGGTAAACGGTGATGCCGATACTCGCCGTAATGGTGGCTTTATGCCCTTCCAGCACGAAGGGCCGGGCCAGCGCGTGAAGAATTTTTCTTGCGGTCGCCGCGGCATCCCGCGGCCGCGACAAGTGTTCAAGAATGACGGCGAATTCATCGCCGCCCAGCCGTGCAATCATGTCTTCTTCGCGAACCGCGCGCTTGAGACGTTTCGCGACCGTCTGCAGCAGCAGGTCACCGCATTTGTGACCGAGCAGATCGTTGACCGGCTTGAAGCGGTCCAGGTCCAGGTAGAGCAGTCCGACCAGTTGGCTGGCACGTTTTGCACGCACCATGGCATGCCGGAACCGCTCGCTGAAGAAGAAGCGGTTGGGCAGGCCGGTCAGGGCATCATGAGTCGCAAGCTCGTAGAGCTCCCCTTCCTCCCGTTTGCGGAGCGTGATGTCCGAGAATATCGCCAGGTAGTTCTCCACCTTGCCGGTGCTGCTCCTGACCGCGGTGAGGGACAACCACTCCGGATAGATCTCGCCGTTCTTGCGGCGGTTCCAGATCTCGCCCTGCCACCGTCCCGTTGCCTTGATGCATTTCCACAGATGGGCGTAAAACGCCGCGGTTTGCCGGCCCGAGTGCAGTATGCGCGGCGTTTTCCCTGATACCTCCTTCAGCGTGTAGCCCGTGACTGTGGTGAAGGACCGGTTGACGTAGACGATCCTGGCCCCGGCATCGGTGATCATGATCGCCTCCGCCGTACGGCCGAGGAGTTCATCGATCAGACGCAATTTCTGTTTATCCATTTTTTTCATCGTCCGGACCGGCAGACCCTGCGCGCGGCACCGCGACTTTGCCGGCGGCTGGGCGGCGGAGGCGTTCAATGAACGGGCGCCACATTTCGTGCGAGACGGGCCCGGTTGCGTCCACGGCGAATGCGACCGCCATTTCCGCGGGCGTCAGCGGCTCGCGTGCTGCAATCTGGTGCTCGAGCACCGCGAGGCCGGCTTCCGACGCGTCGTCCGCGCGGGCCAGGCGCTCCTCGATTCGGGCGCGCAACCCCGGCAGTGGCGCGTGGAAGTCCAGGATCAGAAACGGCGCATCGAGCCGTTCCGCGATGGCCCGGAAAGCGTCGCGCTCCGTGCGTTTGAGAAAGGCCGCGTCGACCACGACCGGAAAGCCGGCGCGCAGCGCATTCTGGG
>CAZCGD010000615.1:0-2272 GCA_964498105.1 uncultured Streptomycetaceae bacterium | reverse complement strand
TGAGGCGTCGCTTGTCAAGCTCCGAGTTTGTCGTCGGGTGTTTTTTCTCACATGCTTTGATGCCTCCCGGGCTCGAACGAACCGATGAGATGCGTGGCGCTGCCGTCCCGCGGGGCCGGTCGAGGTCGGTGCAGGATGAACCTGCGGCCACCTCCTATCCGTGCCAGCGTGTGAAGCCGGCAACCCTATTCCGCTTTCGCTGTGACCAGCGCGCGTCGACCGATCCGAAGACGCCCCATCTACAGGAACGGCGCTGGCCGAAGCCAGCCTGCCCAGGGCGCAAGCGGGCGTCTTCACCCGCGGGACGGCAGCTGTCACGCACCTCATGCGATCCGTTCACGCCTCCTCATCATGGTCCCATTCCTTGGTTCGACCCGCGCCCGCGAGCATTCCTCCGTCCCGACCGCAGGCCTTGCCGGCGCCGCGCGCAGACGCGGTCAAGACTGGCCCGCTTCAGGGCCACCCGGTCGATGCGGAGCATCGCTCCGCGATGACGGGCTTGGTCTTGACGGCGGCGAGCACGGTGCCAAGCTCTTCCCGTCGGGATCGATCGCCGCAGGAGTTCATGCCACCCTCGTCTTGAGCGTGGCACCCTCCGGCACGATGCCGTGCTCGAGATAGCGCCACAGCGCCACCAGAAGCTTGCGCGCCAGCGCCACGATGGCGACCTTGCGCGCCCGCCCGCCGCTGCCGGCGAACCGCCCCTGCCACCAGCGCGACAGCGCGCTTCCCGGCTGATACCTGAGCCAGCACCAGGCGATCTCGATCAGCATCGTGCGCATGCGCCGATTGCCCGCTTTCGACAGCCCCTGCTCGCGCCGGCTCTCGCCACTCGCATAGGGCGTCGGCACCAGCCCAACCGAACCCGCCAGCTCGCGCCGGTTGCCGAACCGGCGCCAGCCGAACAGCTCGGTCGCGAACACAAACGAGCTCTCCGCTGCCACCGCACCGAGCGCACACAGCCGCCGCGCCTTGACCGCTACCTCCACATCAGACTTGGCAACCAGCTCCTCCCGCTCCGCCTTGAGCTCGGCCAGCTGCTTGTCTACCAGCGCCAGCCGCTCCCCTTCCAAAATGAGATCGCGTTGCAGATAGCCTCCGAGCGGCGCTCCGTCCCACATCCGCAACTGAGCCACCCGCTCCGCCCAGCCGCGGCCGCCGATGCGCGCAAGCTTCAGCCCATGCAGTACCAGCAGCGACTTGATCCGCGACCGGTGCCGGCTCCGCTCGCACTTCAGACGCTCGATTGACCGCGACAGCTGGCGCATGTCCTCCGCCTCAACCCCGGGAACGCGCACCACGCTCCAAGCGCTGCGCTCGCCCCCCGCCCACCGCAGCAAAAGCCCCATCAGCTTGCCAAGGTCCAGCCGATCCGTCTTCCGGCGTCGCGCCCGCCGCGGCACCTCGATCGAGGAGCTGTCCACCACCAGACTCTCGATGCCCCGCGCCTTCAGCGCCCGATCGAGCCAGAACCCGTCGCGGCCGGCCTCGTAGCAACTCACCACCCGCGCTTGCGCGTCGAGCCCCAGCCGCCGCCTGGCCTCTGCGATCTCGCCAATCAGTACTTCCAGGTCGCGCGCCGCAACCGCAACTGCCCGCCGCTTGCCGGCGCCACAGGCGAACAGCACCTGCCACCGCCGATCCGAAAGTTCCAGCGCCATGTACAAAACCTGCCCGCCAACGCTACTCTCTCCGCCAAGGGTCGCCTGGGTCGTCATCGCATACCTCCGAACTCGTTTGCTCAAACAGCTCGGAGCTTACTCAAGCGACCCCGCCTCCATGGAATCTACGACTACGGCACCGGCGCCAATGACCCCTGCACCCTTCACCCTCCACATTCCCGACGCTGATGTCGCCGATCTGCGCGAGCGGCTGGCGCGGACGCGGTGGCCCGACGAGCCGCCGCTGGAGCCGTGGTCGACGGGTACCAGCGTGGCGTATGCCAAGACTCTCGTCGACTACTGGCAGACCGGCTTCGACTGGCGGGCATGGGAGGCGAAGCTCAACTCCTTCCGCCAGTTCACCGTGCCCATCGGCGGCATCGACTTGCATTTCATCCACGAGCAGGGCCGCGGGCCCAACCCGATGCCGCTGCTGATCTCCCACGGCTGGCCGGGCTCAGTCTTTGAATTCCACAAGCTGATCCCGCTGTTGACCGAACATTTCACGGTGATCGCGCCGTCGCTCCCGGGCTACACGCTCTCGTTCGAGCCGGGGCAGAAGCGCTTCAGCGTCAATGAAATCGCCGACCTCTATGCCGAGCTGATGACGG
>CAZCGD010000614.1:0-1785 GCA_964498105.1 uncultured Streptomycetaceae bacterium | reverse complement strand
GGCCCGGCTGCTGGGCGCGAGCGTGCGCAGGTAGGCCCAGAGATCACTCAGGTCCTTGTCGTTGATCTGCGTGAACGACGGATAGGGGAAGGCCGGAAAGTAATTGGCGCCGTCGGGACGCCGGCCGTGGCGCATGGCGCGAACGAAATCCGCCTCGGCCCATTTTCCCAGTCCCGCCTGAGGATGCGGCGTGATATTGGGACCGAAGAACGTGCCGAACGGAGTCTTTAGCGCGCGTCCCCCCGCAAACGGGGTGGCGTCCTTCTTGTCCTCGGTGTGGCAGCCCAGGCAACCGCCCGCCTTGGCAAGATACTCACCGCGCTTTGCGTCGCCTTGTGCCAATGCGGGCGCTATCCAGGCACTGAGCAATAGCGCGAGCAGTGCTGACTGAAACGGATATCGCACGCATCGACTCATGAGATTAGCGCCCGCATAAAGCGAAAACCCCGCCGAAACGGGGTCTTCTCGCAGAACCGCGTTCCTAAGTTACTTGGCGCGGAAGTCGTTGTGGCAGGCGCCGCAAACTTTGCCCACAGCGGTGATCTGCGCTTTCACAGCTGCCTCGTCGCCGCTCCTGCTCACCGCTGCCAGTCTGGCTGTTTCATTTTCCAACTGGCTTCCGATTTCGTCGAATTTCGCCTTGTTCTCGTACACCGCCGGCAGCACGCGGCTCTTTTCACCCTTCGTGCTCGGATCGAATCCGTCCCAGGACATCCTGGTCAGGTTATCCAAAAATCCGGCATTGCGCTGGACGGTCGCGGCGTTGTAGGGTGCCTTGCCCGACGCCATGGCGCCGAGTGGACCGAAGTACTTGCCCTGCAATGTCATGACCGCCTGCCGCTGCTTGACCAGCACATCGGGCTTGGCCTGCGCCAGGACGGAGGTCGCGTAACCCGCGCCCGTTCCGAGGACCACGGCCAGGCAGGAATACAGAAGCTTGTTGTTCATGCACCTCTCCTTGTTGATTAAGTTGTGACCCATCCAAAATGCAAGCGCATCAACGACATGCACCTCGCCATACTATAACAATGAAGTAGGAGGGTCTATTCCAAGGATTTCGTCGGGCTGGGGCCCGACGAAATCCTTAACCTGGACCCCGTACGACTGCCTCCGAGAGCAGCAAGAGTCGGCTTCGACCAAGCAGGCGTGCACGCGGAGTCCCAATTGGCGTTTCAAGCCACTGCTTGCCGTTTTCTTTCAGGTAGGTCCGTTAAGGAATCTGCCGCAACTCTAATGCGGCAGATTCCTTTAGAAATCGGGCTTGCTGCCGCGGCCGCGCTTGACGTCGCCGCGCCGTCGCTTGCTTTCCAGCCGGCGCCGGCGCGATGCGCGAGTGGGGCGCGTCGGCCGCCGCGTCTTGCGCGGAGTGGCTGCCTCGCCGATCAGCGCAACCAGGCGCTCGATGGCGTCGCGGCGATTCATTTCCTGGCTGCGAAAGCGGTGCGCCGTGATGATCAGCACGCCGTCACGGCTGACGCGGTTGCCGGCGAGCGGGCGCAGCCGCTCGCGCACCCACGGCGGCAGCGAAGCCGAGCGCGGGATGTCGAATCGCAGTTGCACCGCGGTAGCGACCTTGTTGACGTTCTGCCCGCCCGGGCCGGAAGCGCGGATGAAGGACAGCTCGATTTCGTTCTCGTCGAGCGCGATGCCGGGCGCAATGGTGATCATCAGTCGAGTGTACGGTGCCCGCCAACCGTGCACAACCAACCGAATGCCGCCGGTTTCGGTAAACTAATCCCATGCGAACGATTGCTGGCCTGCCATTGATGCCGCGGCTCGGTTACG
>CAZCGD010000613.1:0-8593 GCA_964498105.1 uncultured Streptomycetaceae bacterium | reverse complement strand
CTCGACTGCTTGGACAGGCGGCTCGGCAGATCGCTGTAGCCGATGATCGTCACGCCGTGCTTCACCGCCACCGTGTGCGGCTCGGTCAACTCGCAGTTGCCGCCCTGCTCCGCGGCCATGTCGACGATGACGCTGCCCGGTTTCATCGACTTCACCATGTCAGCGGTAATCAGTTTCGGCGCCGGTCTTCCCGGAATGAGCGCGGTGGTGATGATGATGTCCACTTCCTTCGCCTGCTTGGCAAAAACCTCGGCCTGGGCCTTGAGGAAACCCGCACTCATGACCTTGGCGTAACCGCCGACGCCGGCGCCTTCCTCCCGATAGTCCACGGTGACGAACTCGCCACCCATGGACTTGACCTGGTCGCCCACTTCGGGACGCGTGTCATTGGCGCGCACGATGGCGCCCAGGCCCGAAGCCGTGCCGATTGCAGCGAGACCCGCAACACCTGCGCCGATGATGAACACCTTGGCCGGCGGCACCTTGCCCGCGGCCGTGATCTGGCCGGTGAAGAAACGGCCGAAGTGATGCGCTGCTTCGATGACGGCGCGGTAGCCCGCGATGTTGGCCATCGAGGAGAGCGCGTCCAGCTTCTGCGCGCGCGAAATGCGCGGCACGCTGTCCATCGCCAGCACGGTCGCCTTCTTCGCTGCGAGTTGCTTCAGCAGTTCGGGGTTCTGTGCCGGCCAGATGAAGCTCACCAAAGTGGTAAATGAGGTGCCGCCGTCGCGCATCAGGCCGACTTCTTCGGCACTGGGTCCGCGAACCTTGAACACGATGTCCGACGCGGTCCACAGGTTGGCCGCGGTATCGACGATATAGGCGCCCGCGGCGCGATAGACCTCGTCGCTGAAATTCGCCTGATCGCCGGCGCCGGATTGCACCACCACCTTGAAGCCCAGCTTGATGAGCTTTTCAACGACTTCCGGCACGCTAGCGACGCGCTTCTCTCCCGCCGCCGTCTCCTTTGGCACCCCTATGACCTGAGGCATGAATTCCCCTTCTTCAGTTCATCGAATGACTTTCCTGGACAGCCGCGGCGGCGCGGCGGCGTGAACAAGGGAATTATAGAGGAACAGCGGGTAAGCCAGTATGTTGCCCTATCTCCGCCAGCGCTAGGAATGCCCGCGACTACGCGCTCCGGGCCGCCACGCCAAGCTTGATCGCGGCGCGCGCCTCGTCGACGATGTCGGCAATCCTGATGTAGCGGCCGCCCGATTCCAGCGAGCGCAGCGCGGCGTAGACGACGGCAAGGGATGCGTTCGCGTTCTCGGCGGTCAGCTCGCTCGGCTTTCCGGTCCGGACGGTATCGGCGAACAGGTCCAGCTCCTGGCGGAACATGTCGCTTTCGCGGATGCGGATCTCCTCGCGGTTGGCGTAACCGTCCTTGCCGCGCTGGATGTAGAGGGTCGCTGTCTCGTGCAACTTCTCCGGTGTGTCCCAGGTGTCGAAGTCGATCTCATAGTGCATGAGGCCCTTCTGGCCGAACACCCTCACCGCGAAGATGCCGGGCGAGGTCCAGCACGCGCCGACGTATCCAATCTTGCCGTCGGCGAAGCGAATCAGCGTCATCGACTGGTCGTCCGTTTCCATGCCGGTGGGCGAGAGCTTGGACGACATCGACGTGACTTCAAGCATCTCCCCGCCGAGATAGTGCAGGACGTCTATCTGGTGTATGCCGAGCAGCAAAAGCACGCCGCCGGGCGCCTTGTCCCGGTACCAGCGCCACATGGCCGGTGTGAAGCTCAGCCCGCGGAAGTTGGAGAAGTTCGCTTCCATAAAGGTGATGCGGCCGAGCTTGTCGGCGTCGATCGCTTCCTTAATCTGGCGGATGCCGGCCATCAGGCGCGCGCTGTGCCCGACGGTCACCGTCACGCCGTACTGCTGCTGCAAATCCACGATCCTGAGCGCTTCGGCGACCGTGTTAGCGATGGGCTTCTCGGTGTAGACGTGCTTTCCCGCGCGCGCGACTTCCCGGGCCACCGGCCAGTGCTCCTCGTTGGGCACGGTCAGGATCGCGCCCTCCACTTCTGGATCGGCCAGGAGGGTCGCGAGGTCGGGCATGACGCGGATGCCGTAGCGCGCGCCAAACTCCTCCTGGAACGTGCGCCGTTCCTCCGGCAGCACACCGTATGCCGCAACGATCGTCACCTTGTCTGATTGCTGGACGGCACGGGTCAGGGTCCGGGCCCAGCGGCCGAGACCAACGATGCCCACCTTTACGGGATAACTCATTGATTGCCTTGCCGGGCTGGTTGATTGTAGTATGATATGACAATCAAACAATCTGGGTCAAACCGCATGGCCATGTTGCCGACACTGGACATCGCGAAGCTCGCCGCGCCGCTACGCGTCAAGGTCGAGGAAGTGCTGCGGCAGGCGATCATCGAGGGCCGGCTCGCGCCGGGGCAGCGCCTCACCGAGCGCGAATTGACAGCGATGACAGGCGTGTCGCGAACCTTGATTCGTGAAGCATTACGCCAGCTCGAATCCCAGGGCCTCATTTCGGTGATTCCCAACAAGGGGCCGGTAGTGCGCGAACTCTCCGCGGCTGAAGCGCGCGACCTCTACGCCATCCGTGCCGTGCTCGAAGGGCTGGCGGCCCGCTATTTCGTCGAGAACGCCGACGACGCAATAGCCACGGAGCTCGGCAAGGCGGTGGATGCGGTGGTCGCGTCCTACGAGGCCGGCGATTTCGCAGCGGCGCTAAAGACCAAGAACCATTTCTACGAGGTGCTGTTCCGCGGCAGCGGCAGCGAGACCCTGTCATCGATGCTGCAGACGCTGCACGCACGGATCTGGCGCTGGCGGGCGCTCGGCGTGACGCACCCCCAGCGCTCGCCCGGCCGCGCCGAGGAAGCGGTGCGCGGGCTGATAGCCGTGCGCGATGCCATCCGCGGGCGCGACGGCGCCGCTGCCGAGCAAGCCACGCGCGAGGAAGCGATGCGCGGCGCGGCAGAAGTCATGCGGCTGCTTGCGAAGGACGCCCTGCCCGTCCGCGCAGCGCGCAGGTAGGTCACAAGAATGCGGCGGTCCCCGCCGCCATAAAGGGAAGGAGGAGAAAATGGACATCAGTCCCGACAACACCCTTGCGATGCGCGATCGTGAACGGGCATGCGCCGCTATGGCGGCGGCAGCCGCCCTGCAGCTCGCCCTCGCCGGGACGGCGCAGGCGCAGACAGGCGCGGACGCTACGTATCCCACGCGACCGGTACGCATGGTCGTAACGAGCGAGGCAGGCGCCGCGCCCGATGTTCTCGCGCGCCTGATCGGCCAGCGCCTGGGCGAGTCCCTCGGCCAACAGATCGTGGTAGACAATCGCGCCGGCGCGGGCGGCGTAATCGGTTACGAAATCGCTTCCCGGGCGCAGCCCGACGGCTACACTACCGTGATGTCGACGGTCGCGTTCGTGACGACCTTCACGGTCCACAAGAAGCTGCCTTATCACCCCGTTGACAGTTTCGCGCCGATTGCCCGCGTCGCCTCGTCGCCGTACATCCTGGTCGTGTCTCCGCAGCTCCCCGCGAAGTCCGTCAAGGAGTTGATAGAACTCGCGCGGTCGCGGCCGGGCAAGCTCAACTACGGCTCACCGGGAAACGGAACCGCGCAGCACCTCACCACCGAGTTGCTCAAGGCGCGAACCGGGATCGACATGGTGCACATCCCTTACAAGAGCGGGGGTTCCGCGGTCAATGCAATCCTGATTGGGGAAGCGCAACTATTCTTCGCGGGGCTGCCGCCGGCGCTGCCCCAATTGAAGGCCGGGCGGCTGCGCGCCCTGGCCGTGACGACCGGGCGTCGCTCCACCATCGTGCCTGAGGTCGCCACGATGGCCGAAGCCGGTATGCCCGGCTTCGAGGTGGACCAGTGGCACGCGATCATCGGGCCGGCGAAGATCCCCGGCAGGATCGTCGAAAAACTCAGCGCGGAGATCCGCCGGACGCTCGACCAGCCCGAGGTCAGAAAAGTGCTGCTGGCAAGCGGCGCCGAGGCGAACCCGAGCACGCCCGCGGAACTCGGGCAACTGATACGGGCGGAGCTGGCCAAGTGGTACAAGGCGGCCGAGGCCGCCGGGCTCAAGGGCAAGCTTTAGGCGCAACACTTTTTACCGCGGAGACACAACATGGCGCGCATCACCTACGTCGATCCCCGGAGCATCACCGACCCGCAAGTCCGCGAATGGCTGGACGAGGCCGTGCGCGAAGGCCGCCCCGGACCGGAGAACCAGGCCATACGCGCGCACCAGCCGGACGTAATGCGCTCGTTCACGCTGACGCGCAAGATGCTGTTCGACGGAAACGCCGGCGTCCTCGAGCATGGCCTTAAGGAACTCACGCGCGCCTACATCGCGCACACCATCGAGTGCGGCTACTGAAGCAACCAGGGAACCGCGCGGTCCGCGCGGGACAGCGACAGCCGGATGGCCGATCTGATGAACTACGAGAAGTCGGCGCGCTTCACCGCGCGCGAGAAGCTGGCGTTGCGCTACGCCGATGCCATCATGTACGATCCGGCGCAGGCCGACGATGCGCTGTGGGCCGCGCTGCTCGCGGAGTTCAGCGAGCCGGAGCTGGTCGAACTGGGCTACTGGATCGGGTTCACTTTCGGCGGGCAGCGCTGGCTGAAGACGCTGGGCACCCGGCAAGGCGAGTTCGATGCGTTTCTAAACGATTTGCCGAAAGCAAAGGAGTGACAATGGATGTGAAACCGCTGACGTGCGTTTTGGCTGGGATCGCAACCCTGTTAGGCGCTGCGGTGCCGGGTGCACAGGGAGCCGACGCTTACCCGGCTAAACAGGCGCGGATCGTAGTGCCGACTGCCCCGGGCGGCGGACTCGACATGCTCGCGCGGTTAGTCGCGCAAAATCTGAGTACGTCCCTGGGGCAGCAATTTATTATCGACAACCGGCCAGGGGCCGGCGCCACGATCGGCACGGCGCTCGTAGCGAAGTCGTCTCCGGACGGTTACACGCTGCTGATGGTGCCGAGTTCGATCAGCATCAGCGCCAGCCTCTATAAGAAGCTGCCGTATGACTCGATGACGGATCTCGCGGCGGTGACGCTGGTTGCGTCAGCGCCGTCTGTCCTCGTTTTGCACCCGTCGGTACCGGTCGGTTCCGTAAGGGATCTGTTGAAGCTCGCCAAGTCGCGGCCGGGCCAGCTTGCCTATGCCTCCGCGGGCAGCGGAACTCACTCGCATCTCGGGATGGAGGTGCTGAAACAGCTTGCCGGCATCGATCTGGTGCACGTTCCCTACAATGGTATCGGGCCCGCATTGACCAATGTGCTTGCTGGCCAGGTGTCGTTGATGATTACCGGGTTACCCCCCGCCTTGACTCAAATCAGGGCGGGCAAGCTCAAGGTGATCGCGGTGGCAGACTCCACACGATCGAGTTTGTTGCCCGCGACGCCCACCATCGCGGAAGCCGGTTTTTCCGGTTATGCGGTGGAGAACTGGTTTGGCTTGTTCGCCCCTGCGGGCATCTCGTCCACGATCGTCGCGAGGCTCAACACCGAAGTAGTGCGCGCTCTCCAGAAAGCGCAAATTCGCGACAACCTTGTCACGCTGGGCTATGAGCCGATCGGCAGTACGCCTGCGGAACTGACCGCCCGGCTGAAATCAGAAATCCCGAAGTGGGCGAAAGTGATCCGGGAGATCGGTGCCAGTGCGGAATAACCACGGAATCGTATCGTCTGTGCTTCCGCAGTAATCACTGTGGAAGGTGATATTGATAACAGGAGGGATTACCAATGCCGGTCAGCAAGGATATAGAGAAAATCATTACCGAGGTGCATCCGCGCCCCGACCAACGGCATACCATGCCATATGCGCCGGCGATTAATGTCGAAGGGCCCGCTGATATCTTGTTTCTCTCAGGGTCGGCACCATCACCGCTTTACCACCAGCATCCGCACGTGCTCGAGGAACACCAGCACGCGCCAGACATCGAAACGCAGACCCGGCGTTCGATGGAGAAGATCAAGCTGATACTCGAAACCCAGGGCTTGACGTTTCGTCACGTCGTGAAAATCACGAAGTACCTCACCGACATGCGCGATATGGAAGGCATGGTCGGAGTGCTCAAGGATTACTTCGGTGACTGGAAGCCAGCGAGCACGACGGTCTGCGTTAACTGCCTCAATACGCCCGGTGCGCGTGTCGAGCTCGACATGATTGCAGTGAGGCCCAGGTAGTGGGGGAGAGGGTCTGACTAGTCGCCGCATTATCCGCGGCGAGCGGGGCTGCGTGCGCCCGCTCGCACCTGCGGCTGGCGGCGCTTCGTGGCGTCCGGTGGCGCTTTCAGGAGATCGCCGTTCTTGAGGATGGTCCCGGCAGTGAATCCCACGTGCATTTGCAGCAGACGCACTGCTTTGTCGGTATCCCCTTCGATCGCGGCCTCCATGATGGCGCGGTGTCCATGGGTGTTGTTGCGCAGGGGAAACGCGCGTTGAAACGCGATCTGGCGATAGCGGTAGGATTGATCGGCGAGCTGCGCGCAGAATGCAAGCAGCCAGCGCGATCCGCATACGGAGATGAGGCTCAAATGAAACGCGCGGTGCAGGCTTTCCCACTCGGGATTCTCGCGGTATACCTTCGGGCTCATCGAACGTGGCGCCCGCGACAGGCGGTGGTATGCGATTACGACGCCTTCTTCCCACGCCGGCGTACGAGCCGCGATTGACTCGCTCAGGGCAAGGCCTTCCAGCCAGCATCGGGTCTTGGTCAGTTCTTCCAGATCTGTGGCGCTGATCGACACTACCCGGAATCCGCGCTGGTCCTGTCGATCCACAAGCCCGTCCGATGACAGGCGGTTGAGCGCTTCTCGGATCGGGATGTGCCCGGTGTTGTATTGCTTGCACAAGAATTCAATGCGCAGCTTGCGGCCCGGTTCAAGCTTGCCTCCAAGGATGTCCGCTCGCAGGCGGTCACGGACCGCGCTGGCAAGCGTCCTTGCGGGAC
Organism: uncultured Streptomycetaceae bacterium; assembly: GCA_964498105.1. GTDB lineage: Bacteria > Pseudomonadota > Gammaproteobacteria > Burkholderiales > SG8-41 > SG8-41. The sequence goes on along the minus strand of CAZCGD010000613.1, from coordinate 1,633 downwards.
GATCCGGCAAGTCCTCGCTTGGTCGCCGTGCAACAGGGGGAGTTTTCATCGAGGTGCAGCGCCTGGATAAACGAGTAAACGACGATATTGCTCGTTGTTCTCCCGGAAACCCGCACTGCTTCGCACAGCCCGGTTGCCGTGAAGTCCGGAGCCAGCCATGTTTCAGTCGATTTTCATGCCCGTGGCCTCCACTACCGGTCTCCACTTCGTCATCTCCGCATGGATGTACGCGCGCGCCATCGCCGGGCTGGAACTCATCGTGGGTTCAATTGCGAGCCGTGCGAGTTGCTCGTGCAGCGAGGCGTCGCTCATGACCTTTGCCGTCGCCGCCGACAGGGATTGGATAATGGGTGCGGCAGTTGCCGCCGGGGCGGCCAGCGTATTCCACAGCCTGGCTTCAAATCCCCTGGTCCCGATGGCCTCGTCGACGGAGGGCAATTCCGGCGCCAGCGGCGAGCGCTTGGCCGTGGCGATCGCAACGATGCGGAGCTTTCCAGCCTGATGACTGGGCAGGGCCGAGCCAAGGGTATCGACGGACATGGCGATATGGCCACCGATCAAGGCCGGCAATGTTTGCGCGCTGCCACGGTAAGGAACGTGCTGGATATCGACACCGCCCGACTCCTTCTTCAATCGCTCGGCGGCAAGGTGCAGGAACGTGCCTTCGCCCGGAGAGCCGTACTGAATCTGACCCGGCCTCGCGCGGGCGATGCCGATTACGCCTTTCAGCGTGTGTGGCATCGACGGATGTACTGCGAACACGGCCGGCGCGCCGCCGACGATCGCAATATGGGTGAAGTCGACCAGACCATCGTACTGCGGATTGCGGCTGAGCAGGTTGTAAAGGCCGTGGGTGGAGGCGGTACCGAACAGCAGCGTGTAACCATCGGGTGCGCTACGTTTGACATCTACAGATCCGATCGCGCCGCTGGCGCCGGTCTTGTTATCGATAATAACTGGTTGGCCAAGCAATGCGGACAGTCTGGCGCCAAACTGTCGTGCGAATACGTCGGTCGGTCCCCCGGCCGGAAATGGCACCACCAGCCGAATCGACTTGCTGGGAAAAACGCCCTGGGCCGCAGCCCCCTGGATGAAGCCGTTGTTGAACATACAGGCGATGGCGAACGCGACAATGTGGCTGCGACTCATGAATTACCTCCAGGGCTTGGATGGCGCTTCCACGCTACAGTCCTGCGGATTGCCATTGCGGATTGGGCTCTCCTGGATCAGCGCCGAAGCCCGCGCTTCTGACCGCGGCTATGGCGCAGTACTCGTCCTTGTCGGAGGCATCGCCGCTGATGCCGACAGCACCGATCGCATTGCCATGCGAATCCAGGATCAAGACCCCACCTGGCGTTGGGATAAAACGGCCGTCGGCACAAGCGGCGAGTGCGCTTTGAAACGCCGGGCGGTTTGCCAGGCGGTCGCGAATCTGCCTGGTCGGCATGCCCATCCCAAGTGCCGCCGCGGCCTTTCCCTGGGCAATCGCGGCGCGTAACACGCCGCAGCCGTCGTCTCGCTTGAGCGCGACGAGATTCGCGCCGGCATCAAGTACCGCAACCGCGAGTGGCAGCAGCTTTTCCCTGCGGCCGGTTGAAATGGCTTCATCGACGATGCGCGAAGCCAGCTCCAG
>CAZCGD010000612.1:0-1797 GCA_964498105.1 uncultured Streptomycetaceae bacterium | reverse complement strand
GGGTGTGGAAAAACTCTTCGATTCACGAGCACGGAGGATTTCGAGTGATGAGCAGGATCGCACGGAAGTTGGCGCGCCGCAAGCGTCGGATCATGCAGCGGCTGAAGAACACGAACGACAACAAGTATCGCCAGTATGCCGAAGGGGCCGGGCCGGTGATCGATGTCGGCGCGGTCAAGTACGAGTTGGCCGACAAGGCGCGCGGCATTGCGAATGGCGGGGTCGGGTTGATGTTGCGAGTGGCTCGTGAGGTCGGCTTGGTCGAGGCCATCGATCGGCGCGTGGAGCTCTTGAAGATGCACGTGCCGTATCACGAATCAGATCACGTGCTCAACTTCGCCATCAACGGGCTGTGCAACGCGACGTGTCTGCAGGACATGGAACTGCGGCGCAACGACGAAGTTTTCTTGGATTCGATCGGCGCGGACGCGATTCCCGATCCAACCACGGCGGGAGATTTCTGCCGGCGCTTCGATGAGTCGGCACTGCGTGATTTGCACAACGCCATCGATGACGCGCGGCTGAACGTTTGGAAGCGGCAGCCGGCCAAGTTCTTCGACGAAGCCTGCATCGACATGGACGGCACGCTGGTGATCACCACCGGCGAGTGTAAAGAGGGGATGGACATCTCGTACAAAGGAGACTGGGGTTATCACCCGCTGTTGGTTTCGCTGGCGAACACGAAGGAGCCGTTGTCGATCACCAACCGTAGCGGCAATCGTCCCAGTCACGAAGGGGCGGCGGCTCAAGCGGACCGGGCGATCGCGCTGTGTCGTCGCGGCGGCTTTCGCAAGATCCGTCTGCGGGGGGACACGGACTTCACGCAGACGGCGCATCTGGACCGCTGGGACGCCGATGGCGTGGTGTTCCAATTTGGGATCGACCGCTCGCCGCCGCTCAAGGAATTGGCGGAAATCCAGCCAGAATCCGCCTGGACCACGCTCACGCGTCCTCCGGCGTACCAGGCCCAAGGCGCGGCTCGCGCGCGGCCACGCAACGTCAAGCGGCAAATCATCCGCCGCCGCGAGTTCCTGCACCTGGAACTCAAGAGCGAACAGATCACCGAGTTTGAATACCGTCCCACAAAGTGCCGGAAGTGGTACCGCGTGATCGTGGTGCGCAAGAACATCTCGCAGGAACAAGGGACGAAGGTGCTCTTCGACGAGATTCGCTACTTCTTCTACATCACCAACGACCGCGACGCCTCCGCGGAAGACATTGTCTTCGGCTGCAACGACCGCTGCGACCAAGAGAACTTGATCGCGCAACTCGCCGGCGGCGTGCGTGCCCTGTCCGCTCCGGTGGACAACCTCACCAGCAACGGCGCGTACATGCTGATGACGTCGCTGGCCTGGACGCTCAAGGCTTGGGCCGCGCTGCTGTTGCCCGTCGAACCCCGCTGGCGCGAGAAGCACGAGACCGAACGCCGCACGCTGCTGACGATGGAATTCAAAACGTTCCTCCACGCGCTGGTGAACATCCCCTGCCAGATCGTGAAGACGTCACGCCGCGTGATCTACCGCGTGTTGTCCTGGAACCCGCACCTGCCCAGCTTCTTCCGCCTGTGCGCCGCGCTGCGTTGTTGACGCCGCGACTTGGCGAGCTGGGAAACCACTCGCCACAAGAGCGTCGCCCACGTCCGGTCGCCGCGCCCCGCTCATTCACCACCTCACCCATTTCGCAACACCATGAAACAAACACAACCCGATTGAACAGCCGCGGTCAAATTCGTCCGCCCGCTCGAAATGCGCACCGCGCCCGCCACTGGAAAAGCGCGAAAGGATCGCTTATTTGAGG
>CAZCGD010000611.1:0-8546 GCA_964498105.1 uncultured Streptomycetaceae bacterium | reverse complement strand
CAGGACCATGCGCTCCGCGGATGTGTGGATGTGCGCCGGCAGATCGTACTCGCCCGGAACTCGAAAGAATACGTCGGCATTTGCCTTGGACGGGTCGCCATGGAGTACGGCGATCTGGCATCCCGTGGCAAAGAAAGCGGGACACGGGCCCCATTCGAGATCAAGGTCAGCGGCGGCGCGAGCGAGCGCTGGGTCGGAAGCCATCGCCTCGACCGAAAACAGAATCAGAGCGGCAAGTACGACTCCGGCGAAGTTGGCAAATCGGGAAACCTGGCTCATCAGATCTTCTCCATTCGTAGGAACTGGCGGGAGCGCTTGCCGTCAGCTTTTACCACGGATCGATTGGACTGCGCGGTCTAATGTGCTTTAGAAGCTGCCGTCGCCTAACGATTGAGTTGAGACGCAGGCACCGGCATGCCGGTGGTTGCGGCTCTAACCAAGGGCTGGGCGGCGAGATCGCAGGCGCCACAGATCTCAAGCGGCGACTCCAAACAGCGCGCCAACTCCAGCCGTCAATGCCATTGCCAAGGCGCCCCAAAAGGTGACGCGCGCAGCGGCCGAAATTACGGGTGCGCCGCCGGTACGCGCGGCGAGGGAACCCAACAGTGAGAGAAACAACAGCGAGCTGCCCGAGACAGCCCACAGGAGTGCGGACACCGGAAACAAGAGAACGATCAGAAGGGGTAGAACGGCGCCCACGGCAAACGTGCCTGCCGAGGCAAGCGCGGCTTGCACGGGTCGCGCGGCCAATGCATCGGAAATGCCCAGCTCATCACGTGCATGTGCGCCGAGCGCATCATGCTGCATCAACTGAGTAGCAACGCTGGCGGCTAGTGGTGCAGCCAGCCCGCGCTTGACGTAGATGGCCGTTAGCTCCGCGTGCTCATGCTCGGGGCTCTCGGCCAACTCTCTACTTTCCCGAGCCAGATCGGCGCGTTCGGTGTCGGCCTGCGAACTGACCGAGACATATTCGCCAGCAGCCATCGACATGGCCCCAGCGACGAGACCCGCGACGCCTGCGACCAAGATACCCTGAGCGTTCGCCCCCGCTGCAGCGACGCCCAGGACGAGACTCGCAGTCGAGACAATTCCGTCGTTTGCGCCAAGAACAGCCGCGCGGAGCCAGCCGATTCGGTGTGTTCGATGTATTTCGATATGTCTCATGAGGCCAACCTTGTGATGGGGAGTAGACGGCAACGGTTCCGATCGATTCCGCTATGGAGCAAGGCGCCAAATGGAAGGACAGCAGTGAGCAGAAGCAGGTCTGTTAGGCGCCGCCGAGCCGTCTTCTGGGAAAACCTCAATTCGATCAATTCGATTTCCTCTTACTCGTTGCGAGGGGTAGCAGCATTGGGACCTCTCGTTGATACTGCCGGTACCCCTCACCAAGAGCCTTCACCAGGTCGCGCTCCTCGAAAAAGATGCCAACGAGGATGTAACCGGTCGTGGCGACGCTAAATAGAAGGTGGCCCTGGGTCATGTGGGGAGTAGCCCAGAAGGCGATCAGGAAACCCAACATGATGGGATGGCGCACGAACCCGTACAGCGCCGTCTTCCGGAACGCTAAGGCGGTGTAATCCGCGCCGCGGAGCCGCAGATAAACCTGGCGAAGGCCGAAGAGGTCGAAATGGCTGATCATGAACGTGGAAACAAGAACCAGCACCCATCCGAGCCAGAAGAGCGCGTCCATGACCACACGGCCGGCCTGGTTCTCTACGGCCCACACCACGCCGGTCATCGGCTGCCACTTCCAGAATAGGAGCAGGAGAAGCAGGCTCGAGATCAAGACGTAGGTGCTACGTTCCACCGACTTAGGCACGATCTTGATCCACCAGCTCTTGAAGCCCTGCCGGGCCATGACGCTATGCGGAATCGCGAAGAGACCGAGCAACGCAACGTTGATCAACAGCGCGTGGCTCGTTGCTCCCTGCGGACCGGAGTCGATCGCTTTCGGGACCACGAAGTTCCCGACAAAGCCAATTGCATAAAGGAAGCTTCCAAGAAACACCACGTAGCTGATCGCGCCGTACAAGAAAGCTGACATTCCCATGACGTGCCTCCTTTGTATCGTCCTTTGAGCGATTGCGTGCCGCTTCTACCACTGGCATCGACCGGTTGTGCCGCCGAACGACCTGGCGTTATGCGGCGGGCGCGAAGCGCCCGTGCGTCTTCAACGCCTTGTTCGACGGCCTAGAGGGTGCGTTGCCAATAGCCGACATCGAGCCACCGGTTTAACTTGAAGCCCACCTCTTTGAAGTGAGCCACTTATGATGCCACCGTGAACAATGCTCGACCAGACCGTGAACCAGATCAGACTCGAGTGTGCTTCTGGCCGTCGAGACGCCCAAAGCAAGAACACACCCAGCGTCGCGTAGATCCCGACGATCATTTGTTCGTACTCTGATTGGCCGGGCGTCCAGGCCCAACCCGAGGGTCAGAGATGCATGAGTGGGTAGATGAGGAGAAAAGCGACGCCCGTCGCGATCAACGCGATCCTGAGGTAACCACGTTTCGAATCTTCCATGTTCGATCCTCCTTTCCTTCAGATGGTGCGGGCCAACGGATCGCGGTTCAGCTGCGGCGCGCAGCGCCGTCAGCTGAACCGCTTGTGAGCTGGCTCACCGCGTCGCCCCGCCGTCTAGCGTTTCTCGAACGGAAAGATGACCCACCAATCACGTTTCATAGCTGCGATCGCCCAGCCTTTCGCACGAGCTTCGTCGAGCGCGTTATCCAGGTGCCCGATGGAAGGCGTGCGATTGTACCATGGATCGATTGGACCCGGCTGTTTGGTGTCAGCTGCAGTGCCTTGTTGAGCGACGAATCTGGCTCGTGGCGTTATAGCGCTAGAATCTCCTGCTATGGGAGAACCTAAGCGAGCAACAGTGTACTTCGACGTGAACATTCACCGAGCACTTCGCGTCAAGGCGGCCGAAACCGAACGCTCTGTGTCGGAACTGGTGAATGAAGCTGTACGCGAGAGCCTTTCCGAAGATGCGGCTGATCTTGAGGCGTTCAAAGAGCGTTCGCGAGAGCGCCGTCATAAGTTTCAGGACGTGCTGAAAGAACTGAAGAAACGTGGCGCAATATAGCGTCGAAATTCGGACATCTGCGATCAAGGAACTCGAAGCTGTTGTACCGAAGAAGGAACGGCAGCGGGTCGCGCGAAAGATCTTGGCACTAGCGAAAGAACCACGCCCGTGAGGTTGCGAGAAGCTGTCTGGTCAGCGCGACCGATACCGCGTGCGCCAAGGCCGCTACCGCATCGTGTACGGCGTCGATGATGCACGAGTTTTGGTTGATATTGTGAAGATCGGCCAGCGTAAGCAAGTGTATCGCTGAGTCGCCCAGCGTGAGGTCAATCAGTGGCCGAGCCGGCGCCGTGCCGGCTCTCGAACTACACGAAGCTACCGACCGACTCGGTCCACTGCATTGACTGGTCAGGCATCATCAGGGACGGCGGCCTGGACGTGCGACTAACGCGGCCGCCTCAGCATCGGTGTGACGGGGGGCCCCGCACCGATCTGGATCTTCCCCATGACCTCGAATCCGTGACGCTCGTACAGTGAGATGTTTCTCGGATTCGACGATTCGAGGTATGCCGACGCTTCGTCCTCATCGGAGCGGGCGATCGCGTGGCGCATCAGCGCGCCCCCGAGGCCTCTGCCCTGGGAGTTTGGCTCCACGCCAATCATCGGTAGGTGCCAGTGGCGCTCCTCGGGATGCCACTTGTCCATCTTCTCGAAGGTCGCCAAAAGGTCGTCTAGGTGCTCGGGCTTCGCGGTATCGCGGAAGACCTTCTCGAGCGCCTCGCTGTCCGGGTGGACTCCGGGCGGCAGCCAGAGTCCAGCGCCGCAGAAGTCAGCCGTGACGTCCGCCGTGGCGCGCACGAAGCTCGCCCCGGCAAACGCGCGGGTCGCCAGAGGCATCGCCTCCAAGTATTGGTGCGGAGAGGGCCAGGCAAAGCGAACGAGGGGGTCCGTAATGAACGCCGCGACTATGCAGGCGACCGTCTGGGAGATCTCGTCCGCCCTAGCGCTACGGATCTCGATCTGAGGTCCGGCCATTGCACCCTCCAAGTGTGGCGAAGTCGCTCGAAGTGGTTGGAGCCGTCTAACGAGACTGTAGGAAAAGTCCCGAGTGGTCGATGCACCGGGCTTTCTGGGAATCCTTTGGCCCTTCCCAGACCGTCGATCGTTGAACGTAGCGCATTCTGCGAGGCCGATTTCTCATCATCTCTATTCCGAAATTGGCGTCTGACTTTTTCTACAGCCTCAACGCCCAGCATCAGCGGCGGCGCGCAGCGCCGTCCGCTGCGTGCTGTTGTTAGGCGCTTCGCCGCTTGCGCTGCTTTCGGATTACCGGCGCTAGAGCTCGAAGTGCCTCGTTCACCGCAGTGCCGTCAGGAAAGACGTCAAGAACCTCGGGGTCAACTACGACTACGTTTGCCCCCTCCGCGTATCGCGCCGCAGTGACACCGCGGACGGCCTTGGAGAAATCGTACTCCCGGCGCATCGTATCGCGGTCAGCTGATTTGCGACGTAAGCTGGTGCTAGCCTTCTTCTTCATACTGCCTCCGCTCCTTGCGAGTCGCCCGCCGCGCGGAAATCAGGCGGGTCCGGGGTGGCCGCTCCGCGACGGCTACTACCAGAAGCCGGCCCTGAGTGGATGTACCGAGGACAAGATACCGCTGTTCGCCGATCGAGTGGTCCGGGTCCTGCGACAGCATGGCCAGAGGGTCTGAAAACGCCGTGGTTGCCTCATCGAACGTCACACCGTGCTTCCGTCGGTTCGTCTCTGCCTTCGCCACGTCCCATTCGAACAGGTAGCCGGCCATTCTCCCCCCGCATCACTCGGTCCCTTTTCGAACGCGCCCAACGGATGGCCGCTCACCTGCGGCCGCGCGTGATGCTACCACGGCCCGATCGAGCACAGCCGCCCGCGCGGCTGAGACCCGCGGCCGTCAGGTGCAGCGGCTTGTTGGGCAGAGGCCTCACATGAACAGCCAGCGGTGACCATCGCTCGAGACACGGGGTCACTGCCGCGGCGTCGTTCCTCCCTCAATGCCGACATGACAGAGTCGGCAGCTTGCGACTTGCGCTGCGCGATCGATGCGGTGTGGCGCACCCTCGACCGACAGCTCCTGGTGGCACTGCGCACATTCGTACGCCCGCTCTCGGACGACGTGGTGTACGCGCTCGAAGTGCGCGTAACCCGGGCGCGGCATCGCAAGAAGTCGCGGCAGGTCGTGGCAAGCCGTGCACCCCGCGGCAACCGCGCCGGTCGGGAGTGTGAAGGTGGGCGGGGTCATAGAGGAAGGGCCGGCCGATGAACGCGAGGCGGCTAGCGCTGCAGCGACCGTCCGACCTGCGACGCGGCCGGTCAGGATGGAGGGCCCGAGAAATGTGCCTTCGAGACCGGCCTTGCCGTTGATGCCCGCGAGTCCGGTCAGCTCGCCCACGGCGTAGAGTCCTGGAATCACGCCCCCGTGCCCGTCGAGCACACGGCAAGACGTGTCGATGACGCCGCCGCCCATGCTCTTTCGCGAGAGCGGGAATAGCTGCATCGCGTAGAACGGCGACCGCTCGATTTTGCGCGGCGAGTACTTCGGGATGCCACGCGCGTCGGGCCCTCCCTGCGTGGGACGTCCAAACCGGCCGAACTCACGGTCTTCACCCGCGTCCACGAAGGCGTTGTAGCGCCGGACCGTCTCTACGAGCGCGGCCGGCGGCAGCGCCGCTGCCTGGGCGAGCGCCTCGATCGACTCGCCGCGCTTCACCAGGTCGCGGTTGTCGAACACGAGCCGTTGGATCACCGCGAAGTCGCCCCAGTCGGTGCCGGCGATCGCTACTCGGCGCCGCGCCTCATCGTCGAGGATGGCCCAGAACGTCGCTCCGGGTTCACGCAGGACGGCAGGCAAGGTCACCTTGCTGCCGAACGAACTGCCCATCATCTCGTTCACGAACCGCTGCGCGGCCGCGTTCACCCAGATGGCGTCACCAGTTCGGACGTTCACACCGCGCCCGGAGCCGGGGAAACGGGGGTCGGGCAGGCCTGCCGGGTAGTTCCACTGGTGATCCATCCGTGACAGGGCCGCGCCCGCGGCACCGGCGATCGCGTGACCGGCACCCACGGAGTTCAGCCCAGAGCCGACGAGGATCTTAGGCGGTACCGGCAGCTCCCGAGGCCAGTGCTGCCTCACCATCTGGAGGTTGCTCTGGAAGCCGCCGGTGGCCAGGATGGTCGACCCCGCTCGAAACTCTCGGCGCACCCCCGTACGCAGGTCCTGCACCTCGACGCCGAGCACGCCCTGCCGATCCGTGAGCAGACGGACCGCCTTCATGTTCCATTGGAAAGAGATGCCCGGGACCTTCAGGCTCTCGAGATAGATCGGGGTCACGAGACCCAGCCCGCGCCCCCGCGTGTCGTGGAAGCGCGGCACGCTGCTGCCGTGTCGGGGCGAGACTGACTCGAACTGCACTCCTAACGCCGTGAGCCAATCATAGAGTTCCAAACGTGACCGATCCACGTACAGCCGCACCCAGTGCTCGTCGGCGTCCTCGCCGTACTCGAGGAAGTCGCGATAGGCGATGTCAGGCGAGTCCACGATGCCCTGCGCGCGCTGAACTGGCGTGTCGATCATGGTCACGCCGCCCTCCGACATCACCGCGTGGCCGCCGAAGACGGACCACATGTCGAGGACAGTCACCGTGGCGCCCGACTCTCCGGCCTCGATCGCCGCCGCGAGACCGGAGATTCCGGCGCCGACGATGACGACGTCGGAACGCGTGACTTCAGGGGCGCCGCGGGCTGGGCGGTGTATCTCTGGCTCGCCTGCTTGGTTCAACCCACCAGTGGCGTCTCGCGAACACGCAGAGACAAGCAGAGCAAGCGCTGCCCAAACGAGTTGATGTGCGCGCATCGGATCCTTCCCGCCGGCTGCCCAACGGCCTGCGCTTCACCCGCGCCGAGCGTAGCGAGGGAACCGCTGCAACGACGGGTTAGGCCTCTCCGTCGCAGAGCTGCGTCCGCGCCAACCCGTGTTCAGCTGCGCCGCTTCCAAACGACTTCCTCCACCGCGAGGCCGATCGCCAGAATCTTGCGGTCGGTGTTCTGCGTGCCGGCGATCATCAAGCCGACCGGCGCGCTCCCGGGATCATGGCAGGGAACCGAAAGTGCGCAGCCGTCAAACAGGTTGACGATTGACGGGTTACGACACATGCGGCCGTTGAGGCGAAGATAAGTCTCGTCGTCCTTTGTCGCTTCGGCGATCGTCGGTGCGGTGTCGGGCGTGGTCGGCATCAGCATCGCGTCGTAACCGCTGGCGGCGGCATTGATCGTGCGGACGAAGCGCTCGCGTGATTGCAACAGTTCGATGTAGTTCGCGGCGGTCATCGTCTCGCCAGCACGAATGCGGCTGATGACCCGCGGGTCATATCTATCGGCCCGGTCCATCATCCATTTGCGGTGCCACGAATAAGCTTCGGTACTGGTCAGCGCGCCGCGCGGGTTCGCGATCGCAGCTTGTGCGAACTCGACCATCGGCAGCTCGATGATGGTCGCCCCAGCGACCGACAAGCGACCAAGCGCTGCAGTGAAGGCGCTGGCGACGGCCGGTGACAAGTCATCCTGGAACACCGTCTTTGGCACCGCGAAACGCAAGCCGCGTAGACGGGCAGCAGCTGGAGCTCCGTCGGTCTCGCCGGTCAGGACCTGATCGAGCAAGGCGCAGTCAGCGACAGTTTTGGCGATCGGCCCGGCCGAATCGAGCGTGAACGACAGCGGTAGCACGCCGTCGCGCGGTACGCGTCGCGCGGTGGGTTTGAAGCCGACCACACCGTTAAGAGCGGCCGGAATGCGGATCGATCCGCCGGTATCGGTTCCGATCGCGCCGGCCGCCATGCCGTCGGTGACCGAGATCGCGCCACCCGATGTCGAGCCGCCAGGAATGCGGCCAATGGCTCGATCGAAGACGTTCTTCGGTGTGCCGTAGTGTGGATTGATGCCGAGGCAAGAGTACGCGAACTCGACAAGGTTGGTGCGGCCGACAATCACCGCGCCGGCGTTTCTCAATCGTTCGACGACGGTCGAGTCACGTGTCGCCGGCGGCGTGCCGACCAGCACTTTCGAGGCGCCGAGCGTGACGACACCCGCTTCGTCGAACAAGTCCTTGATTGAAATCGGGATGCCGGCGAGGGCGGGCAGCTTCGCGCCGCCGCGTCGCTGCGCGTCCATTCGGTCAGCGGCAGCGAGGGCTTCACTATGATAGACGAGCAGGAAGGCACGCGCGCCTTCTCCTTGCGGGTCTTTGATAGCCGCGAGAGACTGTTCCACGAGTTGGCGGCTGGTGATCTTCCGACTGGCAAGAAGACGCGAAAGCTCAACGATAGTCATCGATGCGAGTTCGCGCCCTGGTCCGCTTTGCGCGAGAGCAGGCGCGATGCGCCAAAGCGCGGTGCTGGCAAGTGCTACGGCACCCAGGCGAGCAGAATCGGACAAGAAAGCTCGGCGATCCCTATCCATGCCTATTTCCTCCTTGTCGACCGCTC
>CAZCGD010000610.1:0-12229 GCA_964498105.1 uncultured Streptomycetaceae bacterium | reverse complement strand
TGCCACCAGGAGCCGCTCTGACCGCGGTCCCCCTTGAGAGCCCTGCTTTCGGGGAAATTCTTTATGAGCACCCGCTCCGTGTCGTCGCGCAGGTCCTTCATTCCGAGCGCGTCGTAGGCGCCGAGCAGTATCACCAGGCCTTCCTCGTTGGCCGGCGCCCGCGGATAAGTCTTGAGGGCGAATTGCGCGCGGCTGGCGGCCGCCACGTAGGCGCCGCGGGTCATGTAGTAGCGCGCGACGTGGATTTCGTGCGACGCCAGCGCGTTCACCAGGTAGTGCATGCGGGCGATCGCATCCGGCGTGTAGCGGCTCGCCGGAAAGCGGGTCGTCAGTTCCCGGAGCGCATCGAACGCTTCGCGCACCGCCTTGGGGTCGCGTTCGGTCAGGTCCTGCCCGCCGACAATGCCGGTCCAGCCCAGCTCGTCGTTGAAATTGATCAGGCCCTTGAGGTAGAGGATGTAATCGACGTTGGGGTGGTTGGGATACATCTTGATGAAGCGGTCCGCCGCCGCCAGCGCCTGTGCCGGCTCATGGTCCTTGTAGTAGGCGTAGGCGGTGTCGATCTGCGCCTGCTGCGCGAGGCGACTGTAGGGATAGCGCGACTCGAGCTTCTCGTAATACTTGATCGCCTCAGCATACTGGCCGTTGTTGAGGCTGTCTTTCGCCTCGGTATAGAGCTTCTGCGCCGACCAGCCGCGCGTCTCGTCCGGCGTCTCGCCCCAACTGCCGCAGGCGGCGACGAGCACGCTGAAAAGTAGCGCTAAACTATGGCGAATGACGGATATCATGAAACTCCGCAAGAATTATAGCGCAGCGGGATCCGAACCGATGCCGGTGAAGCTGACTGTGCCGGCCAGTTGCGCGAGCCTGCGGTTGGACCAGGCGCTGGCTCAATTGTTGCCGGAATATTCACGCAGCCGGCTGGCGCTGTGGATAAAGGCCGGCCGGGCCACGCTCGATGGCCGGGCGGTGCAACCGCGGCAGAAAGTGCGGGGCGGCGAGGAGATCGAGGTGGCGCCGCCGGCAGGTCCCGAAACGCTCGCACACCGCGCGGAGGACATCCCGCTCGACATCGTGTTCGAGGACGCGAGCCTGCTCGTCATCAACAAGCCGGCGGGACTGGTGGTGCATCCTGGCAGCGGCAACTGGCACGGCACGCTGTTGAATGCCCTGCTGCGCCACGCGCCCGCGCTCGCCGGCATACCCCGTGCCGGCATCGTGCACCGCCTCGACAAGGACACCAGCGGCCTGCTGGTCGTGGCCAGAACTCTGACCGCGCAGACGGACCTGGTGCGCCAGCTCCAGGCGCGGAGCGTGAAACGCGAGTATCTCGCGGTGGCGCACGGCCGCATCGCGCGTGACGGCAAGGTCGACGCGCCGATCGGGCGCCACCCGGTCACGCGCACGAAGATGGCGGTCGTTGCGCGCGGGCGCCCGGCAGTCACGCATTACCAGGTGCTTGAGCGCTACGCCAACACCACCCTGCTGTGCTGCCGGCTCGAAACCGGCCGCACCCACCAGATCCGCGTGCACCTGAGTTCGATCAAGCACCCGCTCGTCGGCGATCCGGCCTACGGCAAGCGCAACAGCGGCATCGCTTTCCCGCGTCAGGCCCTCCACGCCGAGCGCCTCGGCCTGCTGCATCCCAGTAGCCGCAAGGAAATGAGCTGGCACGCCGAGCCGCCCCCCGACCTGCAGGAATTGATAGCATCCCTGCGCGACAGCGCCGCTGCGGAAAAGGTCGATTCACGATTCACGATTCACGATTCACGCCGTTCCAAGTGAAAACCCCACACCCCGACTGGATCATCCCCGACTGGCCGGCGCCGGCAAACGTCAAGGCGTTCATCACCACGCGGGCCGGCGGCGTCAGCGAGGGGCCGTACGCGAGTCTCAACCTCGGCTTGCGCACGGACGACGACCCGCGCGCCGCCGCCGCCAACCGCGCCCGGCTGTGCGCGGCGCTGCCGCAGCCGCCGCAATGGCTGCGGCAGGTGCACGGCTCGAGCGTCGTCGAGGCGGATGGTCTTGCGACCGCACCCACGGCCGATGCCAGTGTCGCGCGCCGGCCGGAAACGGTGTGCGCCGTGCTGGTGGCAGATTGCGTGCCGGTGTTGCTCGCAGACCAGCAGGGAACCACGGTCGCGATCGCGCACGCAGGCTGGCGCGGGCTCGCCGCCGGCGTGATCGAGAACACCGTCGCTCGGATGGGAACGGAGCCGCGCGACCTGCTTGCCTGGCTGGGACCCGGCATCGGCCCGCGCGCGTTCGAGGTCGGCGCCGACGTGCGCGACGCGTTCGTCGCCGGCGACGCGCAGGCGGAGGCGGCGTTCCTGCCGCATGCGCCCGGCAAATGGCTGGCCGACCTGTTCCTCCTCGCGCGCCAGCGCCTCGCCCGCGGCGGCGTCGGCGCCGTATATGGCGGCGGACTGTGTACCTACTCCGATACGCCGCGTTTTTTTTCCTACCGCCGCGACCGCGTGACCGGGAGAATGGCTGCGGTCATCTGGCGCTCCGCTTGATGGGGCGTGAATGGTGAATAGTGAATGGAAAATCGATGGGGCCACCCTTCGACTCTCGTTCTTCGATTCACTATTCACCATTCACTATTCACGCTTTTGGTATTTGGCTACGCCAAATCACGTATAATCCCGCGCCTTGTCCGACGGATTCCGGAAATGACCACGCTGACCTGGATACTGGCGGCCACGCTTGCCGGCGGCGTGCTGTCGGTGGCCGTCGCCGCGGCGTTCGCGCTCAATGCGCGCGTGTCGTGGGTACCGGTGCTGGTGAGCTACGCGGTGGGCGCGCTGCTCGGCGCCGTGTTCCTGGAAATCCTGCCCCACGCCTTCGGCATTGCCGACAGCATCGAGCAGGTCGCGGGCACTATCCTCGCCGGCATCCTGGCGCTATTCGTGCTGGAAAAACTGGTGCTGTGGCGCCACTGCCACATCGAGGAATGCGAGGCGCACGACCCGCCGGCCATAATGCAGCACGATCACGGCCGCAGCGGCATGATGATCATCATCGGCGACACCTTCCACAATTTCGTGGACGGCATATTGATCGCCACCGCGTTCCTTGCCAATCACGAGCTGGGCATCGTCACCGCGATTGCCATCATCGCCCACGAGATCCCGCAGGAAGTCGGCGATTTCCTGATCCTGCTGCACTCGGGCTACAGCAAGGGCAAGGCGCTCGCGCTCAACATGCTCTCGAGCGCCGCCATGGTGGTGGGCGGCGTGCTTGCCTATTTCATGCTGCAAACGGTGGAGCAATGGATACCGGCGCTGCTCGGCCTCGCCGCCGCCAGCATGCTCTACGTTTCGGTCGCCGACCTGATACCCGGCCTGCACCGGCGCCCGGAGCTGCAGGCAACCCTGCAGCAGGTGGTGCTGATTGCGCTCGGCGTGGCCACCATCTGGCTGGTGGGCGGCCTCGCGCGCGGGCACGCCTGACGCCGCGCCTGCCCCATTCGCCATGACAGACACCTCCAGGCAGATGGATGCGGCGCGCGAATCCATGGACAATTTCAACCGCAAACTGATCGACGGCGTGGTGAAGCCCCTCGGCCTCGGCGCCGGCCCTGACATGGCGGAGATGATGAGGTTGCTCACCGCCGGCCTCTCCCAGGACACCGGGCGCTGGGCGGACGCGCAAAACCGCTACTACCGCAAACAGCTGGAATTGTGGGCGGCTTACACCCTGCCGCAGCCCGGCGCACCAGCCCAGCCGGTGATCGAGCCGGACCCCGCCGACCGCCGTTTCCGCGCCCCCGAGTGGCGGCAGCAACCGTACTTCGAGTACCTCTCGCAATCCTACCTGCTCACGGGGCAGTGGCTGCGCGAGGCGGTGGACGGCGCGCAGCTCGAGCCCCATGCCAAGCGCAAGCTGGAATTCTTCACGCGCCAGGTCATAGACGCGATGTCGCCCGCCAATTTCGCGTGGAGCAACCCCGAGGCGCTGAAGCTCGCCGCCGAAACTGAGGGCGACAGCCTGGCACAGGGCCTGCGCAACCTCGCCGCCGACCTCGACAAGGGCATGGTCTCGATGAGCGACGAGAGCGCCTTCGAAGTCGGCCGCAACCTTGCCACCGCGCCGGGCGGCGTGGTCTACGAGAACGATTTTCTCCAGTTGATCCAGTACCGACCGGCCACCCCGACCGTGTTCGAGCGGCCACTGGTGATCGTGCCACCCTTCATCAACAAGTACTACATCCTCGACCTGCAGCCGGAAAATTCCTTCGTGCGTTACGCCGTCAAGCGCGGGCATACCGTGTTCATGGTGTCGTGGCGCAACATGCCGCCCGAAATGGGGCGCGCGACGTGGGATGATTATCTCGAGCACGGCGTGACCAGGGCGCTGGCGGTCGCGGCGGAAGTCTGCGGCACCAGCAAGGTCAACGCGCTCGGCTTCTGCGTTGGCGGCACGCTGCTCGGCTCGGCGCTCGCCGTGCTGAGGACAAAAGGCGCTGACCCCGTCGCGAGCCTGACGCTGCTCGCCGCCATGCTGGACTTTCAAGACACCGGCGAGCTCGCCGTCTTCGTCGACGAAGCCTATGTCGCCAAGCGCGAACAGGACTTTGCCGACGGCGGCGTGCTGCACGGGCGCGAGCTCGCCCTGACCTTTGCCAGCTTGCGGGCCAACGACCTCATCTGGAACTACGTGGTCAACAACTACCTCAAGGGACGCACGCCCGAGGCATTCGACCTGCTCTACTGGAACAGCGACAGCACCAACCTGCCCGGCGCCATGTACGCCTATTACGTGCGCAACATGTACCTGGAGAACAACCTGCGGCTGCCCGGCAGGCTCCGCATGTGCGGCGTGCCCGTGGACCTCGGCAAGGTGGACGCGCCGGCCTACCTGCTGGCGACCCGCGAGGACCATATCGTGCCCTGGCGCACCGCCTATGCCAGCACGCGGCTGCTTGGCGGTAGAATTGAATTCGTGCTGTCGGCGAGCGGGCACATCGCCGGTGTCATCAACCCGGTGTCGAAAAACCGCCGCAATTTCTGGCTGAATCCGAAGCTGGAGGAGAATCCCGAGAACTGGCTGTCCGCCGCCACCTCGCAACCGGGAAGCTGGTGGAAACACTGGGCGGACTGGCTCGCCCCGTTCGGCGGGGCCGAGGTTGCCGCCCGCCAGCAGTTGGGGGGTGGAAGCTACCGCCAACTGGAACCGGCGCCAGGACGCTACGTCAGGGAAAAATGCGGATGAGACAGTGACGAGGGTCGAGAGTCGAGAGTCGAGAGTCGAGAGTCGAATTAGCCTGGAGGATTGAACATGGCACAACGAGTGGCGGTTGTAACCGGCGGTATGGGCGGCCTCGGAGAGGCGATCTGCATCAAGCTGGCGCAGATGGGCGACAAGGTGGTCACCACCCACTCCCCCGGCAACACCAAGGCTGGTGAGTGGCTGAAGAGGATGAAAAGCCGCGGCTACGAAATGCGCGCCGTACAGGTGGACGTGGCGGATTTTGATTCGTGCCAGCAGGCGATCCTGAAAATCCAGTCCGAGGCCGGGCCGGTGGACGTGCTGGTGAACAACGCCGGTATTACCAAGGACATGACGTTCCGAAAAATGGGCAAGGTAGACTGGGACGCCGTGCTGCGCACCAACCTCGACAGCGTGTTCAACATGACCAAGCCGGTATGCGACGGCATGGTCGACCGCGGCTGGGGCCGCATCATCAACATTTCCTCGATCAACGGCCAGAAGGGCGCGTTCGGCCAGACCAACTACTCCGCGGCGAAGGCGGGCATGCACGGCTTCACCAAGGCGCTGGCGCTGGAAGTGGCACGCAAGGGAGTCACCGTCAACACCATCTCGCCCGGTTACATCGGCACCCAGATGGTGCTGGCGATCCCCAAAGACATCCTCGACAGCAAGATCATTCCGCAGATCCCGGTGGGACGCCTGGGCAAACCGGAGGAAATCGCGGGCCTGGTCGCCTACCTGTGCTCGGAAGAAGCCGCGTTCGTTACCGGCGCCAACATTGCCATCAACGGCGGGCAACACATGTATTAATGATGCAGCGCGGGAACCGAGCGCTGCACCATTAATTTACCGATATTTTTCAATCCTTTAGCCTTGCAATCGCCTCCTCTTGGTGAAATAATGATGCACCCCGGTATCCCTCGGCTCTCTTCATGACGCAATCGCCCCGGATCATCAAGAAATATCCGAATCGTCGGCTTTACGACACTGAAACAAGCAGTTACATCACGCTTGCGGACGTCAAGAAGCTGGTGCTGGAGCCCGTGGCCTTCAAGGTCGAGGACGCCAAGACCCACGAGGATCTGACGCGCAGCATCCTGCTGCAAATCATCCTTGAGGAAGAAACCGCCGGCGCGCCGATGTTCTCGAGCGACGCGCTGTCACAGATCATCCGTTTCTATGGCAACGCGATGCAGGGGATGATGGGCAGCTATCTCGAGAAGAACATCCATACCTTTGTCGAGATCCAGAAGCGCCTGCAGGACCAGTCGCGGCAGGTGTACGGCGGCAGCCCCATGCTCAGCGCGGATGCCTGGAGCGAGTTCGTCAAGATGCAGGGACCGGCCATCCAGGGCCTGATGGGCACCTATCTCGATCAAAGCGCCAACGCGTTCATGGAAATGCAGCAGCAGCTGCAAAGCCAGACCCGTAACCTGTTCGGCAATTTCCCTTTCCCCAACTTCGCCGGCGGCGCCAACCGGCAGGACGGCGACGCGAATCCACCGGAGTCGCCGCCGCATGGCAGCAATAAGAACGAAGGCGGCGACGGCAAATCCTGAGCGGGCGCCGCGGCGAACCGGTCCCGGCGCATCGCCCCTGCCCCGGGTCGGCTTCGTTTCCCTGGGCTGTCCGAAGGCACTGGTCGACTCCGAGCGCATCCTGACGCAGCTGCGGGCCGAGGGTTACCTGATCGCGCCCGCCTACCGGGACGCCGACCTCGTGGTAGTCAACACCTGCGGCTTTATCGACTCCGCCGTGGACGAATCGCTCCATGCCATCGGCGAGGCGCTGGCCGAGAACGGCAAGGTGATCGTCACCGGCTGCCTCGGCGCCAAGGGCGACATCGTCAAGCAGGCGCATCCCGCAGTCCTGGCGGTAACCGGCCCCCACGCAACCGATGAAGTGATGCGCGCCGTGCACGCCCACCTGCCGCAGCCGCACGACCCTTACACCAGCCTGATCCCGCCGCATGGCATCAAGCTCACCCCCGCGCATTACGCCTATCTCAAGATCGCCGAGGGCTGCAACCACCGCTGCACCTTCTGCCTCATCCCCTCGATGCGCGGCGACCTCGTCAGCCGCCCGGTCGGCGAGGTCATGCGGGAAGCGGACAGCCTGGTGAAGGCGGGCGTGAAGGAGCTGCTGGTCATCTCCCAGGACACCAGCGCTTACGGCGTGGACGTGAAGTACCGCACCGGCTTCTGGGAAGGGCGGCCGCTCAAGACGCGCATGACCGAGCTCGCGCGCGCGCTGGGCGGCCTCGGCGCCTGGGTGCGGCTGCACTATGTCTATCCCTATCCGCACGTGGACGAGGTCATCCCCCTGATGGCGGAAGGCAGGCTCCTTCCCTACCTCGACGTGCCGTTCCAGCACGCGAGCCCGCGCATACTGAAGCTGATGAAGCGCCCGGCGAGCGCCGAAAACAACCTCGCGCGCATCCGGCGCTGGCGCGAGATCTGCCCCGACATCACCATCCGCAGCACGTTCATCGCCGGCTTTCCCGGCGAAACCGAGGCGGAGTTCGAGGAACTGCTCCGTTTCCTGGAGGAAGCGGAGCTGGACCGCGTCGGCTGCTTCGCCTATTCGCCGGTAGCAGGCGCCGTGGCCAACGCCCTGCCCGGCCCCGTGCCGCAACCGGTGAAAGAAGAGCGTCGCGCGCGCTTCATGCAGTTGCAGGAGAAAATCAGCGCGCGACGTCTCAAGCGCAAGGTCGGCAAAACGCTCACCGTGCTGGTGGACGAGGTCAACACCGGCGGAGCGGTGGCCCGCAGCAGCGCCGATGCCCCCGACATCGACGGCGTCGTCCACGTCGCCCCCTCACCCGGCCTCAAGGCCGGCGCCTTCGCCAAGGTGCGCGTCACGCGCGCCGGCAGCCACGACCTGTGGGCCGAAGTTGCCCGGTGAAAAATGCCACGGCCTCGTCAGCATCGCGAGTGAATCGCATCGGCGGCAGGCTGGCCAACACGCGCTTGCCGTAGCCGCGGGTCACCAGCCGCGGATCGCAGATCATCAGCACCCCGCGGTCGGTCTCGTCCCGGATCAGCCGGCCCGCGCCCTGCTTCAACGTGATTACCGCTTCGGGCAGCTGGTGCTCGAGAAAAGGGCTGCGCCCCTCGCGGTTCATCCGGTCGATGCGCGCAGCGAGCACCGGGTCGTCGGGCGGCGCGAACGGCAGCTTGTCGATCACCACCAGTGACAGTGCCTCGCCGCGCACGTCCACGCCTTCCCAGAACGACTGGCTGCCCACCAGCACGGCGTTGCCGAGATCGCGGAAGCGCACCAGCATCTCCGAGCGCGAGCCCTCGCCCTGCACCAGCAGCGGGAAATCGAGCCCACGCTCCTCGAACGCGCGCTCGAGCAGCTCGTAGCCGCGGCGCATGGCGCGCAGGCTGGTGAACAGCATGAAAGCGCCGCCGCCCGCGGCTGCGATGACCGGCAATGCGGCTTCGACCACCGCTTCCGTATGCTCCGGCGTGTTGGGGTTCGGCAGGTCCGCTGGCACGCAGAGGAGCCCCTGCTGCGCGAAATCGAACGGGCTGTCCCAGGTCGCGGTGCGGGCTCCGGTGAGCCCCAACTGACCGCAATAGTGGCTGAAATCGCGGTTCACGGAGAGGGTGGCGGAGGTGAAGATCCAACTCCGGGCGTCAGCCTCCACCTGCCCGCGGAAGATCTCCGCGACCGACAGCGGCGTCGAATTATTGAGTATTACGTAACCGCGTGACATCAGAACAGTTCAGCCTGCTTCCAACAGGCGACGATGATCGAGGAGCGCCGTTGCGCCGATTTGAGCTTATTGCGCGCGGTTTGCGCCAGCTCCGCCAGGCCGTCGGGGCAGAAGTTGGCCAGCGCATGGCGTTTGAGCCATGCCCACAGGTATTCAACGGGATTCAACTCCGGGGCGTAAGGCGGCAGGAACGCCAGCGCGACCGCCCCCTCGGTACTGTCGACATGCTCACGCACCAGCCGGCTGCGATGGGCTTTCAAGCCGTCCCAGATAATGAGCAGCCGGCGCTTCAGATGCTGCTGCAGCGCTTTGAGGAATTCCACGACCTGCGGGCTACGAATGGCGCCCGGGTGCAGGCGAAACATGCACTGGCTGAGGGTAAGGCCGGCGATCATCGACAGTTGCTTCCAGTTAAAGTGGAATTGGATCACCGGGGTATGGCCCTTGAGCGCCCAGGTACGAACCCGCGTGGGCCGCTCGGAGAGGCCGGACTCGTCCACAAAGACGATCAATCTTCCCTCTTGTCGGGCCTTTTTTTTAGCGCCGGCCAGGTGCGCCGGCGCCACCTGGCAACGCCAGCCTCGTCGCGCTCGGCGGCACGCTTCTCGGGCTTCTGGCTGGAGAAGCCCAGCCGTCCCAGCAGCCGCCACACGTGCACTGCGCTGTATCGCACGCCAAAGCGCTTCTCGATCGTCTGGCGTACGCGCTTGAGCGTCCACAGATCGGTACCGAAGCCCGCCGCCTGCGAGCCCGCCAGCAAGATCGCGCGCAGCTGCTCGTGCTGCCCGGCATCCAATCGCGCGGGACGCCCGCCCTTGCTCATCTCGCGCAGCGCATCGATGCCCTCGGCGTTCAATACATCGAACCACCGATACACCGTCTGGCGCGGCGCGCCCACCAGCTTCGCCACCTCCGCCGGCTTCCTGCCTTGCCGCAGCAGCCGTCCCGCTCGCACCCGCCGCTTGCCCGCTTCGTCCATCGCCATAGCCCACATTCTCCATCATCATTGTAATGATGGAATAACGTACGAGCGGCGAATCGGTTGTCATACAGTTACGTAATTCTCAATAGGCCGATCCGCTTAATCGTGGCGTTCGCCCCCGGCGGCGGGACCGACATCATGGCACGCATGCTAGCGCAGAAACTCACTGAGACCTTCAAGCAAACGGTGGTGGTGGACAACCGCCCCGGCGCGGCGGGCACCATCGGCGCCGAAACCGCAGTAAGGGCGAACCCCGACGGCTACACCATGATCCTCGTGTCGGGCACGTACGCCGCAAACGCGGCACTCTACAAGCTGCCTTACGACCCGGTGAACGACGTGGCGCCGATCGCACTGATCGGCGAGTACGGCAACCTGGTGACACTCAATCCGTCGATTTCCATCAAGAGCATCAAGGAACTGATTGCGTATGACAAGGCGAATCCCGGCAAGCTCAACTATGGCTCTGGCGGCACCGGCAGCGCCACCCACCTCCTAACCGAGCTCTTCAACCAGACGGCCGGCACCAGGATGACGCACGTGCCGTATAAGGGGGCCAGCCTCGCACTGAACGATGTGCTCGGCGGGCAGATACAACTCATCCTCGGTTCCCTGCCACTGATCGTCCCGCAGATTAAATCGAACCGCGTGCGTGGCATTGCAGTGACTGCTGCCAAGCGCGCCAACGCCGTGCCCGATATCCCGACCGTGGGTGAAACCCTCCAAGGTTATGAAAATGCGCACTGGTACGCCATCTTGGGCCCGAAAGCGCTGCCCAAGGACATCGTCGCGCGTTGGAACAGCGAGATCGACCGCATCCTGCAACTGCCCGACGTGAAAGAGCGCTTGGCGGGCGATGGCGTGGAGCCCGCCGGCGGCCCGCCAGAGCGCTTCCGCGAAGTGCTCAGGCATGACGTCGCGAAGTGGCAGAAAGTGGTCAAGATCGCCAATATCAAACCGGGAAGCTGATTCCTCTTACGTCGGCACGAGGCCTACTTCAATGACGCTCTCTAACCGCGGCTTGGAGAGCGACGCCCGCGAAGCGGGCGCGCCTCAAGCCGGACGTTCGGCGTCACATGTAAGGCTGCTGTACCGTTGAGCCTTTTACTCCGTGGGAGGATCCTCATGAGCAGACTCCAGGCAACTCTTTTGTGCGCACTTGCGGCCACGGTAGCGCTCGCCATATGTCCACCGGTTTCAGCCCAGCAGTACCCCACCAAGCCCGTGAAGATTGTTGTCACGTTTTCACCGGGAGGTCTCGCCGACGTAATCGGTCGCTTCATCGCGCAGCGACTCACAACGGCGCTCGGGCAACAATTCATCGTCGAGAACAGGCCCGGCGCAGGCGGAGTTATCGGCATCGAGGCCGGGGTCAAGTCTCCACCTGACGGGTATACGTTGACGATGATCGGGGCGTCCTACACGATACGTCCGAGCCTCTACAAGCTCAGGTTCGACCCGGTCAGCGACATCACGCCGATCATCGAGATCATCCAAGCACCCCTGCTTCTGGTCGTGCATCCCTCGATGCCCGTGACAACCACGCGGGACCTGATGGCGCTCGCGAAGGCGAACCCGGGAAAGCTCAACTTCGCCTCCGGCGGGCAGGGCACCACGACTCACCTCGCGGCTGAGCTGTTTGCGAGCATGGCCGGGATCAAGATGAATCACATTCCCTACAAAGGCGGGGGCCAGGCGATCATCGATACGGTCGCCGGTCAGACGGCCCTCTACTTCAGTCAAGTGGCGGTCGCGCTGCCGCACGTACGCGCCGGAAAGCTCCGTGCGATCGCCGTCACGTCGAGCCGCCGCGATGCCGCTGCGCCGGATGTACCGACCGTCGCCGAATCCGCTCTACCGGGCTATGAAGTCGTTAACTGGCAAGGCTTGATTGGACCGAAGGGACTGCCGCGCCCGATCGTGGATCGCATTAACGCCGAGGTGATGGCGTGGTTGAAATTGCGCGAAACGGGCGAGCGGCTTCAGACCGACGGTTTCTCACCCGCGGGCGGCACGCCCGAGCAACTCCTGGCGAGGATCAAGAAGGAGATCGAGGTCTGGCGGAAAGTCGTGCACGAAACCGGTGTCAAGCTCGAATGAGCTCCACCTGCACGCTCAGAGACAAATCGACGCCGAACCACGCGTTGCACGGGACCGCTTCACGGCGGGCTTGCGTCCGCCGTTACGCGGCCCGTGAACGCGGACGTTATACGGCTTAGCGGGGAGCGCTGAATCAATGGCACAATTGCCTCATGGACTTCGAGATTCTCGGTGAAATCACGGTTCTGGAGACAATCGCTTCA
>CAZCGD010000609.1:0-4803 GCA_964498105.1 uncultured Streptomycetaceae bacterium | reverse complement strand
CGGTCGTCAACCGTTGCATAGGCGTGGATCAAGATGTTTCGAAACGCAATGATCTTGCGATAGTCCTTGATTTGCTCCGCCAATTCCGGATCGTGCCGCGCCAGTTGCGAGAGCGCCTCACCCATGATCTCGAATTGGCGTTCCACGGCGGAACGAAGCAATTCGTCGCTGCGGTAGTCCTCGAACTTCTTGCCTTCGCAGAACCGCGCGACGCGGTCCGCTGCTTGCTGGATATCGAAAAGATACTTCCGCGCCTCAAGCCGCATAGAGCAGAATCTTTTCCTGTTCTACGCGTTGCCGGAAATAGGGATTCTGAAGGCCGGGCGGCGTTACCAGGTCAACTGAGCGAGCGAACAGCTTGGCCAGACGTTCATGCAAGGCGAAATAGGCCCGCGCGTATTCAGCCGGGGGGCGCTCGCCAAGGTCGACCAGGAAATCCAGGTCATGCGCCGGGCCGCCGCGTGCCGCCGAACCGAACAACTCGAGCCTGCGCACGCCGAGCTGAGCGCACATCTGGGCGATTTCACCGCGTCGCCTCGCGACGTCTTGATGCAGTTCGGCGTTCATTACCTGTTCCATGCGCCAAGGCTACCGCTACGCCGCGCGCCAGTAAAGGGGAAATGCATTCTGCGCGTGCTGCCGCGCACGACGGCGTGTATAGGGGGGTAATTGAATGAACCGTAAACCCGGACACATCCGTGCCGGCTCGCGTCGTCGCGTTCGAACGGACACGTCGTGCCGCTCAACGCGACGGGCGCTGCTGTTTGCCGCAGCAGCGTGGCCTGTGCTCGCGTGGGGGAGTGCGGTATTCGCACAATCGAAGCAGCCGATTCTGATCGGATGGCTCAATGCCGGTTCGCGCGATACGCACGCGCACTTCCTTGCCTCGTTCAAGGAGGGGCTCGCAGCCTTGGGCTGGAAGGAAGGCGCGAACGTGATATTCGAGGAACGCTGGGCGGCCGCCCAGGTGGACCGCCTGCCGGCCCTGGCCGGGGAACTGGCGGCGAAGGGACCGGCGGTCATCGTTGCCGCGACGGGAAGGGCAGCAGCGGCCGCGGCCAAGGCCGCGCCCAAGATTCCCATTGTGTTTAACGTCGGCGATCCGGTGGGCTTGGGACTGGTGGCAAGCCTGGCGCGACCGGGCGGCATGCTCACCGGGGTGTCCAGTTTGGCGACGGCCCTCTCCGAGAAATACCTGGAACTGCTGTTAGCCGCCGCGCCCAAGGTGCGGCGGATCGGCGTTCTGGTTGATACCACAACCGGGAATCAAGCTACGCACACGGCAAACGTGCGTCGAGCGGTAGCTCAGCATTCAGTGGAGGCGCGCTACGCCGAGGTGGCCCGCCTGGAAGAGATCGAGCCTGCGCTCTCGCGCCTGGCGAAAGAAGGCGTGCAGGCGCTCGTCCTGACGCCGGGCCAGGTCTCGGTAACCGAGCGACGGCGCATCGTGAAATTCGCGCTGGCACGGCGCTGGCCGGTTATCGGGTCCTCGCGCGAGTTCGCTGAAGAAGGGATTTTGCTGAGTTACGGGGTTGACCAGTCGGCTAATTACCGCCGCGCCGCTTACTTTGTGGACCGGATACTGAAGGGCGCGAAACCCGGCGATCTGCCGATCGAGCAGGCGACGAGGTTCGAACTGGTGGTCAACCTGAAAACCGCCAAGGCGATCGGGCTTACGATTTCGCAGGACTTGCTGTTCCGCGCCGACAAGGTGATCGAGTGACGACAGTCTGCTTTGGTCATTTCCGGAAGTTGGCTTCGGCCACTTTCCGTTGGATCTGGCCTGAATTGCTGCAGTTTCCATCCCGTCCGTGTGCTTCCGTATGATGATCTTTATCGGCGTCCATCGGCGTTCATCGGCGGCAAAATGAAGTTGCTTGTGCCTTTTGCTTTCCTGTTCTTCATCTGCGTTTATCCGCGGCTGAATCTGTCCTGGTTTTCTTGGCGCCTTGGCGGCTAATTTCTGACTTACTTTTCCCGCAGGAGGGCGAAGACTTCTTCGCCGAAACGCTGCCGCGCCTCCTCGTGAAGCGGCTTAACGGCGCGGACGAACGCCGCGCGCGCCGCAGGGGTCAGCTCCACCACTTCGCCGCCCGCGGCCTCGATCGCCTTGCGCGCGACAGCTTCCTCCTCGACGGCGAGATCGCGCTGGGCGACGATCGCCTCGCGCGCCGCTCGCTGGATTCCCTGCTGGAGCTCTTTCGGCCAGCGCTCGAACTCGGCGCGGTTCATGTAGATGCCGCGTGAGAGATAGCAGTGATTGGTGAGGGTGTGGTAGCGGTGGACCTTGTGCGCGCCGTAATCCACGGTGTTGGCCAGCGGGTTTTCCTGCGCGTCCACGGTGCCATTCACGACCGCTTCAAGGCCCGGCTTGAGGTCGAGTGAAAACGGCACCGCGCCCTGCAGCTCGAAGCTCCGGGCGTGGATCTTGCCGGGCATCAGGCGGACGCGCATGCCCTTCAGGTCGGCGAGCGCGCGTACCGGGCGCAGCTGGTTCGAGACGTGGCGGTAGCCGTTCTCGAAATAGCCCAGCACGCGGTAACCGGGGATGCGCTCCTCGATTTTGCGCGTCATCCAGGCGCCGAACTTGCCGTCCATCGCGGCGCGCGCGTGCTCCAGGCCGTCGAACAGGAACGGCAGGTCGGCCAGGTCCAGCTCCGGCACCCGGTCGGCGAGGTAGCTGGTGGACTGGTAGGAGAGGGTGAGGATCCCGTGCTCGGCCATCCACAGCAGGTCGCCGCCCTTGTAGCCGAGGTCCATGACGTTCCAGATGTACTTTACATCCACGGCCTTGCCGAACTCTTGCGCGAGCCGGTCGCCCATGATTTTCAGCCCGCGGCTGCAGGTCGTCGTCGCGGGGCCGTAGCCTCCCATGCGGATCTGGATCGACTCGCTCATGCGGGTAGTGTAATCCGTTTCAACGCAGTGACGCGGTGATCAAGGCCTCGGGTCAGCGCAGCTGATCGCCCTGAAGACCCATTTCCTTGAACACCCGGGTCCATTTTGCGAGCTCCGACTTGATGTGAGCGGCAAACTCGCCGGGCGTGCTGCCGACTGGCTCCAGTCCCTGCTTTATCAGTGTTTCTCTCGTGTCAGGACTCGCCAGGATGGCGATGAGCTCCTGATTGAATTTCGTGACGACCGCGCGCGGCGCGCCCGCGGGCGCGACGAGTCCGAACCACTGGACGACCTCGTATCCGGGCAACCCGGATTCGGCCATGGTCGGAACTTCGGGAATCGTAGAGACGCGCTTCGCGCTCGTCACGGCGAGCGCGCGCAGCCTGCCGGTCCTCACCAGGGGCAACGACGTCGAAACACTGCCAAAAAGCAGATGCACCTGCCCCGCGAGTACGTCAGTCACGGCGAGAGCGCCTCCCTTGTAGGGCACATGCAGCAGATCGATGCCCGCTCCGCGGACGAACAGCACGCCCGCCATGTGGGAGGCGGTTGCGATCCCGGGCGATGCATAAGTGATGTGTCCGGGCTTCGACTTGGCGAGCTGGACGAGATCCTTGAGCGACTGAACGGGCAGCGACGGGTATGCCGTCAGCACGTTCGGCCCGAGGACCACCAGCGATAGGGGCGCGAAGTCCTTTACCGGATCGTAAGGCAGGTTCGGTGTGAGAGCCGGCGCAGTGGCGAAAGTGCTCGATGAAGCGAACAGTATCGTGTAGCCGTCGGGCGCCGATTTCGCCACCAGTTGCACGCCGATCACGCCGGTGCCGCCGGCACGGTTGTCGACGACGACCTGCTGGCCCCAGCTTGCGCAGATTCTGTGCGCCAGCGTCCGGGCTGTGAAATCCGAGGACCCACCGGCGGCAAATGGCACGATGAGACGTATCGACTTGACCGGGTACTGAGTCTGCGCTGTCGCCGCTGTCGCCGCTGTCGCCGCTGTCGCCGCTGTTGCAGCCATCGCGGCCAAAAGGCATCCGTACGCTGAGTAGTGCATACCTCACTCGACCTCATGCGAGAAACGGGATGAGACTCGACGTTCGTTTTTTTATTTTTGCTGCGCAGTTAAACCTGCACACGCCGCCCGGCCCGGACGCGCTTACTGCTTGACCAGGAGGCCGATCGCCTGCTGGAATTCCCGCACCTGAATGCTGCGCTCGGCGAGGTGCTTCGCGTAATCGGCGCTTCCCAGCCAGATGTTCTCGTAAAAGTTGGCGCAGCGAGGATCATTCGGGGCGAACGCCGGCGGCGGCGAAGACTTTGCGCCGGGTCTCGATCTCGGTGCGCACGAGCTTGTCCAGGGCTTCCGGCGTGCTCGCTCTGGGCGTCGCGCCCATGTTGAGCATGGGCTCCCGCACATCGGGCAGCGCCAGGATGCGCGCGGACTCGGCGGAGAGCCTGTTGATGATCGCGCGCGGGGTCGCGCTGGGGGCGAGCAGTCCGAACCAGCCGTCGTACTCGAAGCCGGGGATGGCCGCCTCTGCCACCGTCGGCACATCCGGCAGCATGTGGGAGCGGGTCGCGGTGGACACCGCCAGTCCCAGCAGGCGCCCGCTCTTCACCATCGCAATCGAAGGCGGCATGGGGACGAACGAATATTGCAGGCGGCCGGCGGCGGTTTCGGTGACCACTTCCGGCGAGCCCTTGTACGGCACGTGCACCGCCTTGATGCCTGCGGCGAGGTTGAAGAGCTCCATGGTGTAATGTATGCCGCTGCCGATGCCGGCAGAGCCGAAATTGAGCTGCCCCGGCTTCTGCCGCGCGAGCGCGATCAGCTCCTTGAGTGTCTTTACGCCGAGGCTCGGCGCTACCACCAGCATGTTGGGATTGCTCGCGATCTGGGTGACG
>CAZCGD010000608.1:0-2181 GCA_964498105.1 uncultured Streptomycetaceae bacterium | reverse complement strand
GAGCGCACCCGGCGCATCCCGATCATCATGCTCACGGCGCGCGCCGAGGAGCGCGACAAGCTCGAGGGCCTGGAAAGCGGCGCGGATGATTACCTCACCAAACCGTTTTCGCCGAAGGAGCTGCTCGCGCGCATCAAGGCGGTGCTCCGGCGCCGCGCGCCGGAACTCACCGATGACGCGGTCGAGATCGCCGGCTTGCGGCTCGACCCGGCGACGCATCGCGTGCTCGGTAAGGGGCGGGAGATCGCGCTCGGACCGACCGAGTTCCGGATACTGCATTTTTTCATGACGCATCCGGAACGCGTGCACAGCCGCGCGCAGCTGCTCGACCGCGTGTGGGGGGACCACGTGTTCGTCGAGGAGCGCACGGTTGACGTGCATATCCGCAGGCTACGCCAGGCGCTGGAGGCGAGCGGGCACGACAGCCTCATCGAAACAGTGCGCAGCAGCGGCTACCGGATGCGCGGAGCCTAGAACCGGTCTCAAGAATAGCCACGGAATCACACGGAATCACACGGACAAGAACCCGACACGGCTAACCTCCCCGTAATCATTTTTGAATTTCCGTGTGTTTCCGTGGTTGAAACTGTATTTGAATTGGCTTCTGGTTTCGCGGGCCGGGCGCCGTGGGATAATCCAGGCTGCCGTACGGAAGGAATCTGCGCCTGATGAATCCGCTGCTGCGAGCTGCCTCGACCGTGGCCATGATCGCGGCCGTGGCGCTGCTCGCGGGACTCGGGCTCGGCGCCGCGACGGGATGGGCGGTGCTGGCGCTGGGCGCGCTGGCGCTGCTTGCCTATCACGTTGCCAAACTTGCCGCGCTCATCCGCTGGCTCAAGCAGCCCCGGGCCGACGCCCTGCCCGAGGCGCGCGGCGCGTGGGACGAGGTGTTCGCGCTGCTCTACCGCTACCAGCGCGCCACCGTCCGGGAAGCGGACCGTCTCTCGCATGCCCTGCTGCGCTGGCGCCAGGCCGGCGAAGCCTTGCCCGACGGCGTCGTCATTCTCGACGCGCAGAACCGCATCGAATGGTGCAATGAGGGCGCCGGCCGGCATTTCGGCGTCAACCTCGGCACCGATGTCGGCCGGCCGGTGATCAACCTCGTGCGCCAGCCCGAGTTTGCAGCCTACGTCGAGGCCGAGGACTACGCGCACACGATCCCGCTGCGCTCGGAACACGGCGGCGGGCTCACCCTGTCGGTGCAGGTCATTCCTTATGGGGAAGCGCAGAAGCTGTTGCTCTCGCGCGACATTACCCGGTTCGAAAAAATCGAGACCACGCGCCGCGATTTCGTGGCCAACGTCTCGCACGAGCTGCGCACGCCGCTCACCGTGCTCGCCGGTTTTCTGGAAACGGTGCAGGAGTTGAAGCTCGATCCGCAGCGCACGCGCGACTACATGAACCTCATGGTCGAGCAGGCCCGGCGCATGCAACGCATCGTTGACGACCTGCTCGCGCTCTCCACCCTGGAGTCCTCGCCCGAGCCCTCGCTGGAGGAACGCGTGCACGTGCAGGGCTTGCTTGCCAGGGTCAAGGCGGACGCCGATGCATTGAGCAGCGGCAGGCACCACGTCACGCTCGATGCAATGGAGGGTTTCGACCTCGCCGGCGCCGAAAGCGAGATCGCGAGCGCTTTCGGCAATCTCGCCAGCAACGCGGTGCGCTACACGCCCGAGGGCGGCACGGTGCGCCTGATCTGGCGCGCTTCGCAGGAGGGCGCCGAATTCACCGTCGAAGATACCGGCGTTGGCATCGAGCCGCAGCACATTGCGCGGCTGACCGAGCGATTCTACCGCGTGGACCGCGGGCGCTCGCGCGAGACCGGCGGCACCGGCCTCGGGCTGGCGATCGTCAAGCACGCGCTGATGCGCCACCAGGCCACCCTCGACATCCACAGCGAGCCCGGCAAGGGCAGCCGTTTCAGTGTTCGCTTTCCCGCGCCGCGCGTCGTGCCTTCCGCCACGCGGCCCGCTGACGCTACGGCGGTTTAGTGTCCTGAGTTGCGTGTCGCTGAACAAAAGATGCCGACAATTGACGCCATACTTTGTCGCAAATCCTCACCAGGTGTCCAACCTGGTTGCGGTTTGCTTCGCGTCTGGCGCCAATTTCGGCACTTTTGCCATGCGGAGAGTATTCGCGGCGGGACGAATTGATCAACGAACTAGCGACTCAGGACACTAG
>CAZCGD010000607.1:0-4224 GCA_964498105.1 uncultured Streptomycetaceae bacterium | reverse complement strand
TCAGGAAAACTTCGCGCCCGATACGTCACGCTGTCTGGCGAGGGTGTTCGATTCTTCAAGTCCCAGGTTCGACGCAAGCTACCGGCCACGCCGATCTTCACGGAGGATGGCGTGCAATTGTGGCGGCGGCACAAGTGGGCGCGGGCGGTGAATGCTGGGATCCTGACGCACAACCGCAAGGCGCGGGGCAAACTACGAATCCCGCCCGCGGCGTCGGCCTACTCGTTCCGGCACTCGCGGATCAGCGAGTTGCTGCAGGTGTACGGAATCGACCCGCTGACGGTGGCTCAGCAGACCGGCACGAGTCTGGCGATGATCGAAAAGGCTTACTTCCGTTTCATCCCTTCGGCGATGAAGGACAAGCTGGAGGCTGCGCGATAGGCGTGCTGATGCAGGCAGCCTGGAGATGGCGTATGTTTTGGGCACCGCACGACTTTGCACGAGACTGCACGATGGATACCAATTTCACGATTCGGCTGGACGGTACACTGAAGCGTACGCTCGACAAACTCGCGAAAGCGACCGGGCGGTCACGCGCATTCCTGGCCCAGGACGCTTTGCGCCAGTACCTTGAGGATCAGGCGTGGCAGGTCGCCGAGATCAAGAAAGCGGTGAAAGAAGCCGACGCCGGGAACTTTGCCACGGACACTGAAGTCGATGCGACGCTGGCGAAGTGGGGAGTGAATGCGCGTTAGCTGGCTGCGCATAGCGCTCGCCAATCTCGACGCAATCGGCAATACCATCGCCAGGGACAACCCGGTCGCGGCGCGGGAGACAGTACCGAGAATTGTCTCAGCCATTGACGCACTTGCTCAGAATCCGCAGCTCGACACCAGCCGCCCGGGCCGTGTCGTCGGCGGCGCGCTCACGGCGGGAGAGGTGGCCTCCGGTTTCCGGCCAACTTGCGTTTATCAGACACTGGTGCCAAAATGGCGCCACGTGACGGAGGACGAGGAGCAAGATCATGGCGACTGCTGTCAAGCGAGCGCGTACGTCTCATGCCGTCGTCCACGACGCCGCACGGGGCCGGGTGAGCGCGCGGCTTCCCAAAGCCATGCAGAATCGCCTCGCGGCGGCCGCAGAACTGGTCGGCGCCACGATCAATCAGTTCATGATCCAGGCCGCGCTGGAGAAGGCCGAGCAGGTGATCGAACACGAACGCGTCATCAAGCTGTCGACGCGGGACACGAAGCAGCTGCTGGCCGCGCTCGACAGCCCGCGGCCGCCCAATGACAGGCTGCAGGCGGCGCTAGTCCGGCACCGGGAGCTGATGCGTGGCGCTTCGGATCGAACTGCTGCGTAAGGGACACCGGCGCGAGGACTTCGACTGCGGCAAGCCGCCGCTGAACGAATGGCTTCAGCGGTTCGCCCTGCAACAGCAGGAGAAGAACTATGCCAGGACGCGGGTGGTGGTCGACGACGAAGACCCAACCGGCGTCCTGGGCTACTACTCGTTGTTGCCATACCAATTCGATACCCAGCACTTTCCAGCCTCCCGGAAGCTCCCGAAGCGACTGCCCTGCCTGCTGCTCGGCAAGCTCGCGGTCGCAGTGAAATCGAGGGAGCAGAGGATCGGCGCCTTGCTGTTGGCCGATGCGATCGACCGCACGCGCTTGTCCATCGCTGAAGTGGGCGGCATCGGTCTGTTCGTTGAGGCAATCGATGACGAGGCCCAATCTTTCTATCGTCATTTCGGCTTCAAGGCCTTCCGCGACGATGAACAGCGGCTTTTCCTGAACGTCGCCTGGCCGTAAGCACCGGAGAACACGTGGTCAACGACAAGGACCACAACCAGCTCGGCCCGAAGCTGGTGAAGGATCCCTTGCCGACGCGACAGTCCTCGGATGTGATTGAGTCCGTCGAGGGGGCACGCGTCATGTACCGTCCAGCCGAGGGTATCAAGGTGGTCTTCGTCGCTGAAGCGCCGCCGGCAAATCCGCAGCGTTTCTTCTACTTCGACAAGGTTGATAGTCACAACTCGCTGTTCCTCGCGCTCATGCGTTTGCTCTACGATGACGCGCGCGAGGAGCCGATGCCCGCCAACGCCTTGCCCAGGATGAAATGCAGGCTGTTGACTGCGGCGCTCGACAGTCTGATCGAAAAGCTGCACGGTCTCGTCAATGAGGAAACGCGTATCGTCCTCATCAGCAGCGCGGTCCACTCCGTATGCTTGGCACCACTCAAGACAGCCGGGTTCAATGTCATCAACACGGAGATGATTGACTTTCCGGCATCAGGCCGGCAGGCGCACTTCGAACGCAAACTCGGCCGACTGCTCGGCGAGTTTCTGCGCAGGGTGCGTGGGCGCCCCACCAATGCCGGCGATGGCTTTAACGATTGAGGCTTTGGGGCCGTTCCGCCAATCCGAACAACTCCCGATCGTCCTTGCGCGTCAGCGCCCGATCGAGCCACCGCCGCAGCAGCTTCCGGTCCAGTTCGCCTTGATCAACCTTGGCCAGCACGATCGCCCCGACCAGGATCTTGCGGCGGGTATCGGCGGCGCGCTCGCGCTTGGAGAGGAGGGCGTGCTTCCTGAACAAGATGCGTTGTTGACGGGTTCGGAGCTGCGTGAGCTTCTCTTGCAGGCCCGTGATTCGTGCGTCGAGCTTCACCACCACGCCGATCCCTCCTGATGCTTGAGAGGGCCGAGGCCATCGCTAGACGATCTTGTGCCGCACCGGCTGGTCAGTGCCGCCGTGTTTCTGAGCGAAGGTGGCAAGAATGGACCGTGCCGCTGTTGGCAAACGGAGCGTAGAGTCCCCGGCAGCGCAAGCGAAGGGCGCATTACGAGTCGCTGCGCGACTCAGTGCGCCCGGGGGCCGGCGTTACCGCCTTGCCCCCGGGACCCTCGCTCTGGCCGCGCCGACATCGAGCGAATCGAATGCGGCGCGGCGGGGCGTGTAGGGACCGGGTGCTACGGCCCGCCGCTGGCGGTTCGGGTCCCCGGTCCCGAAGAGTGCAGAGCAGGACGAGGAGCGCGTGTCGGCATGGCCATCTACCACCTGTCCGTCAAGCCGGTGTCGCGCGGGGCCGGTCGCAGTGCGACCGCCGCCGCGGCGTACCGCGCGGCGGAGCGGGTCCTGGACCACACCACGGGCCAGGTGTTCGACTACACGCGTAAGTGCGGCGTCGAGCACGCCGAGATCGTGCTGCCGCTGGATGCCGCGAAGCGCGACATCAACTGGGCGCGCGAGCGGCAGCAGCTATGGAACGCGGCCGAGTTCGCCGAGAAGCGCAAGGACGCACGCGTGGCGCGCGAGTACGAGATCGCGCTGCCGCAGGAATTGACGCAAGCGCAGCGGCTGGAACTCACGCGGACGTTCAGCCAGGAACTCGCGAACCGTTACGGCTGCGCGGTCGACTTCGCGGTACACAAGCCGCTCCGGCAGGGTGACCAGCGGAACTTCCATGCCCACATCCTGGCGACGACCCGCCAGATCGAGGCGACCGGACTTGGCGCCAAGACCTCGATCGAGTGGGCTGACACCGACCGGGCCAAGCGGGGACTCAGTTCCGGCATGGAGGAGATCGCCGAGATCCGCGGGCGCTGGGCGGTGCTCACCAACGAGAAACTGCAGGCGCTTGGCCACGAGGCCCAGGTCGATCACCGGAGCCTGGAGGCTCAAGGCATCGAGCTGGAACCCACCGTCCATTTGGGACCGGCGGTCCACGGCATGCAACGCCGGGGAATGGCAACGGAGGTTGGAGAGCGGATCGAGGCCGAGGCACAGGCGCGGCTCGAACGCGCCGCGGAACTCGGACGGCTGCAGCGCGAGGCCGAACAGATCCACCGCTCGATCATCGAACTGTCGACGGACATTCGGGCCGCGCTCGCGGCCCGCAACACCGGCCAGAGCCAGTGGGCGGCTATGCGGGCGGAAGCCGAGACGAAGCAAACGAACGAGGAGATCCGTCAGGCGGCGCGCGAGCACTGGCTCGAATACCGCGAGCAGCAGGCGGGGAAGGGCATGGATGTGGGCCAGGAAGAAGACACGGAGGCCATCCCGAGCCGACACAAAGGCCACTACATACCCGATGATGATTTCTCTCTGTAAAGCCGCGCGTCGCGGATGTTATGTGGCGGAATTGATGTCTGATAGCACACAAGTCCCATCGGCATTCGGTGTGCCCAAGTCCCACGCCACGGCGGCGTGACTCACAAACGGAAGTCTCTGGAGAAGCCGGGGCTGTTCACTCACGCCGACTGCCGCCTTCGGTTTGGCA
>CAZCGD010000606.1:0-6378 GCA_964498105.1 uncultured Streptomycetaceae bacterium | reverse complement strand
AGCTGAAGGCCGGCATGGTATTCGCGGTCGAGACCTTCTGCCCGGCGAAGGACGGCGTCTCCGCCGCGCGCATCGAGGAAGAGGTGGTGCTGACTCCGCAGGGCGCGAAGGTCATCACGCTGTTCCCGGCGCAGGAACTTCCCATCGCCAACAAGTATTGACGTAAAGCGCAGACACAGAGGACACAGAGGACACAGAGGTTTCGAAACACAACCGAAAGACCTAGTGGTTCATATTGTTGTTGTGTTTTTTCCTCCGTGTCCTCGGTGTCCTCTGTGTCAAAGCTTTTAGCGATCTAGGCAAAATCATGAATACCAAAGTGAAAAGCAGGAAAACGCCGGCTGCCGCCGATGACATCGGGCGCGAGACGCGGCTCGAGTTGTACCGCATGCAGCTCGAGCTGCGCTACTGCGAAAAGCGCGCCTACGATCTCTTCCTGCAGAACCTGGTCAAGGGCACGAGC
Source organism: uncultured Streptomycetaceae bacterium (assembly GCA_964498105.1). Classification (GTDB taxonomy): domain Bacteria; phylum Pseudomonadota; class Gammaproteobacteria; order Burkholderiales; family SG8-41; genus SG8-41. The sequence continues at coordinate 5,915 of CAZCGD010000606.1, read as the reverse complement.
CACCTGTCGCTCGGACAGGAAGCAATCGCCGCCGCGTTCGGCGTGGCGATGCGGCCGGACGACTGGACGTTCTGCACCTACCGCGGCCACGCCCACACGCTCGCGCGTGGCGCCTCCATGTCGGGCGTGCTGGGCGAGCTGATGGGGCGCGAGTGCGGCCTGTTGGGCGGCAAGGGCGGCTCGATGCATCTCACCGACGTCACCAAGGGCGCGATGGGCTCCTACGCCATCATTGGCGCGCACCTGCCGGTCGCGGCGGGGGCAGCGTGGAGCGCACAGTATCGCGGCACAGAGCAGGTCGCGGTGTGTTTCTTCGGCGACGGCACCACCAACATCGGCGCATTCCACGAGGCGCTCAACTTTTCAGTGGTGTGGAAGCTGCCAGTGATTTTCGTGTGCGAGAACAATCTCTACATGGAGTACACGCCGATTAGCGCCGTGACGGCGGTCGAGCACCCCGCGGCCGACCGCGCGTCCGCCTATAACCTGGAGAAGGTGGTGGTGGATGGCAACGACGCCGATGCGGTCTACCGCACGGCGGTCAAATACATGAACCGCGCGCGCAAGGGCGGCGGTCCCGCTCTGATCGAGGCCATGACCTACCGCCATAGCGGGCATTCCCGGGCCGATCCCGCGAAGTACCGGCCCGATGGCGAACTCGAGAAATGGCTCGAGCGCGATCCGCTGAAAATCTACCGCGAGCGTCTGCTTGGACTCGGCCTCGTCGAAGCGACGTTGAAGGACATCGAGGCGGAGGTCATGCGCAAGGTGGACGAGGCGACGGCGACGGCGAAGGCGTCGCCGCCGCCCTCGATCGCGGCTATCGAAAAGGACGTCTGGGCCGACGGAGGTGTTGCATGGCGGAACTGACCTATCGCGACGCGGTCGCCGCCGGCATCGCGCAGGAGATGGAGCGCGACGAGCGGGTGGTGTTCCTGGGCGAGGACGTGGCGCACGCTGGCGGGGTATTCAAGGCGACCGTCGGCCTGCTCGAAAAGTTCGGCCCCAGGCGCGTGCGCGACTGCCCGATCTCGGAGCAGGCGATCATCGGCGCGGCGATGGGCGCCGCGATGACCGGGCTCCGCCCCATTGCCGAGATCATGTTCTCGGATTTCCTGGCGGTGTGCTGGGACATGATTGCCAACGAGATCGCCAAGACCCGCTACATGACCAACGGCCAGATCGCGCTGCCGCTCGTCATCCGCACCGCGAACGGCGCCGGCTCGCGCTTCGGCGCGCAGCACTCGCAGTCGGTGGAGAACTGGGCGATGGCGGTGCCGGGCCTCAAGGTAGTGGCGCCGGCGTTTCCCGCGGACGTGAAGGGGCTGCTCGCGGCGGCAGTGCGCGATCCGGACCCGGTGTTGTTCTTCGAGCAGAAATCGCTTTATTCGATGAAGGGCGAGGTGCCAGACGGCGAGTACGTGGATGAGCTCGGCAAGGCTAAAGTGTTGCGACGCGGCAAGGACTGCACCATCGTTGCGCTGGCGCTGATGGTTCATCGCGCGCTGGGGGCAGCCGAGATTCTTGAGCGTGAGCACGGTATTGCCTGCACTGTGATCGATGTGCGCTCGCTGGTGCCGCTCGACACGCAGACCATCCTGTCGGAGGTGGCGAAGACCGGCCGCCTGGTGACGGTGGAGGAAAACCCGCGGCTGTGCGGCTGGGGCGCGGAAATCGCCTCGATCGTCGCCGACGAGTGCTTCTGGGACCTCGACGGGCCGATCCTGCGCATCACGACGCCGCACATCCCGCTGCCGTCGGCGGATGCGCTGGAGGATGCGACGGTGCCGTCGGTCGAGCGGGTGGTGCGCGAGATCCGGGAAAAAATAGATTGAACCGCCAAGGCCGCCAAGAGAACCGGACAACAATTGAACCACCGAGACGCCAAGACGCAGAGGAAATTTTCATGAAATCGATATTGATGTTCGTAATGTTGTGGTTCCCGTTAATGATGTCGGCCGCAACAAAAGCTGCGGAGCCGGCCGATATCATTTTGGTCAACGGCAAGATCGTAACGGTGGACGACCGCTTCACCATCGCGCAGGCGGTGGCGATCAAAGGACAACGCATAGTTGCGGTCGGGCGCAACGACGACATCCGGAAACTCGCAGGCGCCCAGACCCGGGAGATCGATGCCAGGGGCCGCACCGTGATCCCCGGGTTGATCGACAACCACGCGCACTTCATCCGGGTCGCCGAGAAATGGCATTACGAAATGCGCCTCGACGGCATCACCTCGCGCAAGCAGGTGGTGAAGATGATCGAGGATCGCGTGCGCGTGGCCAAGCCCGGCGAGTGGATCGTGGCGCTGGGGGGCTGGTCGGAGGAGCAGTTCACCGACGAGCAGCGCGGGTTCCCGCTGGCGGAACTGGACCAGCTCGCGCCGAACAACCCGGTGGTGCTGCAGGCGGTGTATCGCCATACCTACCTGAACACCACCGCGCTCAAGGCGGCGAACATCGACGAGAACACGCCCAATCCGCGCGGCGGCACCATCGAGAAGGACGCCGGCGGGAAACTGACGGGCGTCGTGAGGGGGGCGGGTGGTGTTGCCTTCGTGGCTGCAAAGGTGCCGCTCGCGGAGAAGCAGCAGTGGATGCAGAATGCGCGCGACGTCGTCACCTATCTGAATTCCGTGGGGATGACGGCGTGGATGGACGCCGGCGGCCGCGGTATGAGCGGCGCGCACTACGGACCGTACCGGGAGCTGGCGGACCGTGGAGAGCTCAACATCCGCATCTACTGGCAGACCATCCGTCAGCCGGGCACGCCGCAGGACGTGGACAAGGTCGTCTCGGAGATTCCCGGCTTGAAACCGTTTCAGGGCACCGATTATTTCGACAACGTCGGTTACGGGGAATCGGTTTACGCCCCGATCAACACTCAGCTTCTGAATCCCAAGGCCAATGTCCGCCCCGAGGACTTCGCGCAATGGGCCCGCATCGCCCGGGCGCTCGCGCAGCAGGGCATGTACGTCAACTCCCACGTGGAAATGGAGTCCGCCATCGACGCTTTCCTGAGCGTCTACGAGGAAATCAACGCGGAGAAGCCGATCAAGGGGCTGCGCTGGGCCTTCTCGCACATCGACCAGGTGACGCCCGCGCAGATCGAGCGCATGAAGCGGCTCGGCATGTCCGCGCAGATCCACACCCGCCCGCTTATCCAGGGCGTTCTCATGCACCGCGTCCACGGCGACCGCGCCTGGGACATGCCGCCGTTCCGGCTTGTCCAGGACAGCGGCATTCCCTGGGGCCTGGGCTCGGATGCCACGGCGGTCACCACGTCGAACCCGTTCTACAACCTGGGGTTCGCGGTAACCGGCAAGATGGTGGGCGGGCACAAGGTCAACCGGCAGACCATCACGCGCGAGGAGGCGCTGATCGCGCACACGCGCTACAACGGCTACATCGTGTTCCAGGAGGGCAACCTGGGCTCGCTCGCGCCCGGCAAGTACGCCGATCTCCTGGTGCTCGACCGCGATTACCTCACGGTGCCGGAAGACTCGATCAAGGACCTGAAACCCGTCATGACGATGGTCGGCGGCAAGGTGGTGTACGAAGTAAAGGAATGAACCGCCAGGTTGCCAAGATCATGCCAAACTGCGTCGCAGATACAGCGTCGCAGGTAAGGCGATGCAGAAGAGGCGCAGTATCCGAGACGCAGTACCTGAGACGTCTCATCTGGGACGTTGCACCTGAGACGTTTTATCTGAGACGCAGTTAAATAGGGTCTTTGGATAGTCAATGGACGTAATCATGCCGCAGCTCGGCGAGACGGTCGCCGAGGGCACGGTCACCAAGTGGTACAAGAAGGTCGGCGACGCGGTGAAAGCCGACGACGTGCTGTTCGATGTCGAGACCGACAAGGTCAGCACCGAGATTCCGGCGCAGGCGAACGGCGTGCTGGCCGAGATACTGGTTGCCGAGGGCGTGACGGCCAAGGTTGGAATGCGGCTGGCGGTCATTCGCGAAAGCAGCGCCCACGCGTCGCGGCCTGTGGTGCCGTCCGTTGCTGCGCCGGCAGCCGCGCCGCTCCCGGCTGCCCGCGCGTCTGCGGATGGGCGCGCGCTTCTGTCGCCAGTGGTGAGCAGGCTCATCGCCGAGCATGGTCTCGATGCGCGCGCCATCACCGGCACCGGCCGCGACGGCCGTATTACGCGCGAGGACGTTCTGGCGCATGTCGCGCAGCGCGGCGCCGTGCAGCCTGCTGCCCGGACCCAGGAGCCCGCCCCGTACGTGGTCGCCGGCACGGAAACCGTTCCGCTCAACAACATCCGCAAGCGCACCGCCGAGCACATGACGAAGTCGTGGACTACGGTCCCGCACGTGCTGCAGGTGGTGGAGGTGGATTTTTTTCGGGTGGAACAGGCGCGCCGTGCAATCGGTGCGCAGTGGAAGAGCCGCGAAGGCTGGTCGCTGACCTATCTGCCGTTCGTCGCGCACGCCGTCGTGGCGGCGCTCGCGAAATTCCCGCGGTTGAACGCGAGCTTTAACGGCGATCACCTCGCGGTGCACAAGCGCATCAATCTCGGCATTGCGGTGGATCTCAACTTCGAAGGGCTGGTGGTGCCGGTGATAAAGGACGCGGCGGGGAAGTCCCTGGCGCAGCTTGCCCGCGCCATCAACGATCTCGGCGCGCGGGCACGCGCGGGCAGGCTCAGGCCCGACGACATGACCGAGGGCACGTACACGATCACCAACAACGGCGCCTTCGGCACGCTGATCACCGCTCCCATCATCAGCCCGCCGCAGGTGGCGATTCTCTCCACTGACGCCATACGCAAGCGCGCGGTGGTGATTGAAGGCCCCAACAGCGACAGCATCGTGATACGGCCGGTCGGCATGCTCGCGCAGACCTTCGACCACCGCGCGGTGGACGGCTCCTACTCCGGCGCGTTCCTGAACGAGGTGAAGACGATGATCGAATCACGCGACTGGACGAAAGAATTGCAGGGATAACGCTGAAAGGAGACTCTATGAAGCTGATGAAAATCTTGTTGTGGGCAGCGGTTGGTGTAATGGCAGCGGGCCTGGCCCAGGGTAAGGAATGCTACTCGCCCGACGCGCGTTCGAAGGAGCGCGCGTTCTCGCGCGCCGTGATTACCGAGGGCGGAAAGACGGTCTGGCTCGCGGGGCAGACCGCTGCTGCCAATCTCGATTTCGAGGGTCAGACGCGCGCAATCTTCGAGAGCATGGATAAGACCATCAAGGCCGTCGGCGGCAGCGGGCTCAGGGACGTGGTGACGATGACGGTATTCATCAACGACGTGCGCCTCGGCGACCGTTTCGTCGAGATACGCAAGGAGGTCTTCAAGGAGTGCTTCCCGGGAAGCGCGTTGATTACCGTCACGGGCTTTGCCCGGCCTGGCGTCATGGTCGAAGTGCAGGGCATTGCCGTAATCGGCGGGAAATAGACTTCAAGGATGAAGGATGAACGTGGAAGGATGACCTGTAAGGCTTCGCCTGAAGGATGAAGGCGGAAGGCGGAGGGATGACCTGGTTTTGACTTCCGCACTGCGGGGGTCATCCTTCATCCCTCATCCTTCATCCTTCTGCAGCGGATATCGCTGAATAGACACTGGAGAAATTGGTAATGGCAGCAGCAAACATGAAAGCACACCGTCTCGGCTGGATCGGCATCGGCCGCATGGGCTATGCAATGGCGGAGCGGCTGGCGAAGGCGGGCTGCGACATCACGGTCTGGAATCGCACCCGGTCGAAAGCGGAGCCGCTCGCGAAGTCCGGGGCGAAGGTGGCCCACTCGCTCGCCGATCTTGCGGCGTGCGACATCGTGTTCACGATGGTCTCGACCGGCAAGGACGTGAAGGAGGTGCTGTTCGGAGCTAACGGCGTCGGCGCGAAAGGCAAGATGCCGAAGATCGTGGTGGACAGCACTTCGATTTCGCTCGAGGAGTC
>CAZCGD010000605.1:0-4395 GCA_964498105.1 uncultured Streptomycetaceae bacterium | reverse complement strand
GCCCACGACGCCGCCCGCCCCGCCCCGGTTGTCGATCACTACCTGCTGCCCGAGCGCGGTCCCCAGCGGTCCCGCCACCAGCCGCGCACCGAGATCCACAAACCCGCCTGGAGGAAACGCCACGATGATGCGCACCGGCTTGACCGGGTAGCTTTCCGCCGCGAAGGCGAGGCTCCCCATCGCGGCAATCGCGATCGCGGCAAGCGACGCCAGCGCTCTCTTGCCCCTGTGCCGGTCAGTACGCATCCTGCTCAGCGGACGACCTTGGCGCCCGCCTCTTTCAGCAGCTCCCGTATCTGGTTGGTGTTGTCATCGATGAACTGGTTCAGCGCGACGCTTCTCAAATAGCCGCCTTCGAGCTGGTTCTCTTCCATGTAGTGCTTCCATCCCGCGCTCTTCACCACTCGGGCGAAGTAGTCTTCCCAGAACGCCGCGACTTCCTTCGACAGTCCCGGCGGCGCGACGGCGCCCCGGACCTGCACCGGGATGGTAATGCTGATGCCCTGCTCCGCCAGCGTCGGCACGTTCGGGAAGCCCGGCACCCGCTTCTCAGTGATCGCTGCGATCATCCTGAGCGTTCCCGCCTTGATGTGCTGCGAGGCCTCCTGCGGCTGGGTGAAGAGAACCTGCACGTGGCCGCCCAGCAGGTTCGACAGCCGCTCGGCGCCGCCCGGGAACGAGATGAAAGCCCAGCTCGCCCCGGTCTGCTTCTGGATGAGCAGCCGCGTCAGGTTGTCCACCGAGGTGAGCGAGCCGCCGGACTGCTTGAGCTGGCCGGGCGCCTTCTTCGCGGCGTCGATGAAGTCCTTCATGCTCTTGTACGGCGAATCGGCCTGCACCAGCACCACGGCCGGCTCGCGCACCAGCCCGGCGATGGGCGTCAGGTCCTTGAGCGTGATCTTCGCCTCGGCGCTGGTGAGCGGAGTGGCGATCCACACGGAAGTGAAGAGGGCGACCGTGTTCGGCGAGCCCGCCTTCTCCATCATGTAGGACATCGCCACCACGCCGTTGCCGCCGGTCTTGTTCGACACGATTACGCGCTGGCCGTGCAGCTTCTCCTTGTCCACGATAGCGGCGATGGCGCGCGCGAACAGGTCGGCGCCGGAGCCCGGGCCGCCGTGGACAACGAATTCGACCGGCCCGGTCGGCTGGGCGGAAAGGCCGGGGGAAACCGCCAGGCCCAGCACCGCAAGGATGACGGCCTGCAACTTGCTTCGACTTTTCATGACTGCTCCTCGTTGGTTGATCGTTCAGCGGGGCTCTTCTATGCGTATCGTCGGGCTGCGCCCCGCGGTCTTGGACGAACCGAAGCCGGGCAGCACCATCGACAGCGCGCCGATGGGACTGCCGGCGCAGATCAGCATGAGATCCTCCGGTGTGTCCATGGCGTAATGCACCGTCCTCCCGTCTTCGGGCGTGATGGCGCCATCGATGCGGCCCGTGCGCTTGAGATCGGCGACGCTGCGCCCGGTATGCGCAACGACGAACTCGCGCACGCGCTGCCGGCTCCAGCCGCTCGCCCGCAGCAGCTCGGCATGCTCCCCGCCCAGCACCACTGCGCCCGGGGTGCGCCCCAGGATCGCGATCGAGCCGAGAAAAGACAGCGCATCACCGATCGCCCGCAGCAACTGCTCATGGTCGCCATAGTTCCATACCTGGATCATCGTGCTCGCGGCGACGAGCGTGACCGTGCTGTCGTCGCCCTTGTGGCCCCGTTCCACGTGCCACGGCTGCCAGGGGTGGTCTTCCTCGTTTTCGGCAATGCAACAGGTGAACTTGCCCGGCGTGCCCATGGTGGCGCGGTCGGAGACACCGGGCCGGTACTTGAGGCAGTTGTGGAGCACCAGCCGCAGCGCGCGGCCGATAGTGGCGTTGGCGCGCACACCCGGACCGAATACGTTATTGGTGGCGTTGATGCCGATCCTCTGCGCGATCGGGCCGTTCACGACGATGACGATGGTCGGGCCGGCGAGCGCGGAGGCCACGTGATGCAGCCCGAACTCCGGAGCGGCGAGCGCCTTTACCGCCGCAGCAACCACCGGCATGCACTCCGGCCGGCATCCCGCCATCACGGCGTTTATCGCCACTTTCTCCGCCGTCACTGCGACTTTGCGCGATGGCATCGAGGCGATCACGGCATCGGGGGCCAGCCCCCCCGCTTGGAGCATCTCGTCCACGAGGGCGCGGGTCGCCGGGACGACCGGCAGGCCATCGGTCCAACCGCGCGCGTAACAGAACTCGATCTGTTCCGACACGTTGATGGGCATGCAGGATTCCCCTTCCGGCTCGGGCGCCGCTGGAACTGCCTTCTTGCCAACTGCCACGCGTCCTCCTCGTTTTTATCGCGGCTGGCCCTGCTGGAGCAGCCGCAGGATCTTGTCTATCAGTTCATCGGCGCGCCGCTCCACGCCTTCCGGCGCAAGGCTCGCGAGCGGATGCGGCATCATCACGAAGCGGAAGTCCGGCACGCCCCACAGCTCGGCCATTTCCCTGGCGGTGGAGTCGAACGCGTCCGTTATGACCGGGACAGACGGTATCCCGGCCCTCTCCAGCATGATGGAGTCGAGCAGACTGCCCGACGAGCATGCCCCTCAGTCGCCGACGCCGGTGATGGCGAAATCGACGCGGCCCTTGAGCTCCGCGATCTGACCGTCCTTGAGCGGCGCGCGCTGCGGCTTGTGCAGCAGCACTTCCATCCTCATGCCGTGCCGCGCTTCGAGTTTTTCCGCGACCTTACGCAGTACCTCTTCCGCGTTCTTCTTGGTGTTTTCGACGAGGCCGATGCGCAGGCCCGCAAAGCTTTTCGGCCGCTGCACGTAGTCGATCTGCTCGCGCGCTGTCGCTATGGTCGGATCCAGTATGCCCAACATGTGCGTCTCCTCGATAAAAGGACGAATACGGTCACAGGCGCTGTCCGTTGCCTACTCGGGCTTGGCGCCGGATGTCTTCACCACCGGGCCCCACTTCCGGATTTCCTCGCGCAGCCGTTTCCCGAACGCCTCCGGCGATGTCGGTATCGGTTGCAGACCCTGCGCGCCGAACTGCTCCTTGATGGCGGCGGAATCCAGGATCCTGATCATTTCACGGTTGAGCGCGCCCAGGATCGCCTGCGGCGTGCCCGCGGTCGCCCACATGCCATACCAGCCGCTGCTCTCGTAGCCGGGCACGCCCGCCTCGCTCACCGTCGGCGTGTCTGGAATCAACGGGAAGCGCTTCCCGGTCGTCACCGCCAGTAACCGCAGCTTACCGGACTTGACGTGGGGCAGCGCTGTCGAGACATTCGAGATGACGAGCTGCACCTGCCCGCCTACCAGGTCGGTGATGGCCGGCCCGAGCCCCTTGTACGGGACGTGCAGCAAGTCCACTTTCGCCATTTGCACGAACAGCACGGTGACGAGATGCGTATTGCTGCCGACACCGCCCGACCCGTAGCTGATATGGCCAGGCTTCGCCTTCGCCAGCGCGAGCAGCTCGCCGATCGACTTTGCGGACACCGAAGGATGCACGACCACGATATTGGGCTGCTCGCCCAGCGAGGTGATCGGCGCGAGGTCCTTCAACGTGTCGTACGGCAGCTTGGGATACAGCACCGCGTTGACCGCGACGCCCATGCTGGCGACGAGCAGCGTGTGGCCGTCCGGCCGCGCCTTGGCGACGATATCGGTGCCGATCGTGCCGCCGGCGCCGCCGCGGTTGTCCACTACCACCGGCTGGCCGAACGCCTCGGAGAGCTTCGGCGCGACGGTCCGCGCGACGAGATCAACCGCGCCGCCCGGCGCGAACGGCACGACAACTCGCAGCGGCCGCGAAGGGTAGTTCTGCGCCACCGCCGCGCAGCAGGTGAGCAGAAGAATCGTCGCGAGGGTAACGCGACACTGAATCAGGCCGTTACGCCTCACCATTCACTATTCACCATTCACCATTCACCATTCACCATTCACGCTTCATCAGGCGGTGAGCTGCCTGACCATCTGCTCAACGTATTTCAGCGTGAGTGCGCGCATCTCGTCGGGCGTGAGGTTGCTGACAGGGTGCGGCAGCTCGATGAACGGGTGCCCGTCCATACCCTTGCCGCGGAACTGGTACACCGCCGCATTCTTGAACGCCTGCGTGAGAAACAGCGTGGCGGGGATGCCGCGCTTCTCGAATTCCACCGTGTCGTGCACACTGCACAACGTGCAGGACCCTCACCCGCCGAGGGCGGCCGCGGCCACCTGCACCTCTTTCGCCATCTCATTCAACAGCGCCTCGGTAGCGGGCCGGGAGAAAGCCTCCTTGCGCCGGATGATGACTTTGGCCACCCCGTAGCGGCTGCGCAGGACGTCCGCGACGGTTTCGAAAATGATATCGGCCTGTTCCTTGGTGTTGTCGAGCAGGCCAACTACCTTGCCGGCG
>CAZCGD010000604.1:0-1621 GCA_964498105.1 uncultured Streptomycetaceae bacterium | reverse complement strand
CTAGTCCCGATCCTAGAGCTGTTCGCCAGCTTCGACGGCGTTCCACTGGCGCGCGGAGGATGGATCTATACGCGCGCTTCCGACGCGCGCCGCGTTGCCTACGGTATCGCCAACCTCGACGACGGCCGGCGAGGATACATCCAGGAGCGCGACGGAGACTACGCCGCACTTTTCCCGATCGTGACAATCGGCGAGGGAGCACTCTAAACGAAATACACCTTGACACGCCCGCTCCGCATGCCGATGTTGTACTGACAGGCCGCAATCACGCGGCAATGAACCTTAGAGGGTAGAACATGACACGCAAGGAGATGACGCGATGATGACGACAACAGTTGCAGGCGCGGAAGTCAACGCAAGTCCGAGCTTCCCGGAATGGCAGCATCGCGTGGACCTTGGCCCGGTCAACCTCGGGAATGGGCTCACACTCAAGGCGACGGCCGGGCTGCACTTCCTGCAAGGGAACCGGCTACCAAGCTTTACCGTGACGGGCGAGACGCGCTTGAACGGTCGCGAGGATTCGTGCGGATGCCTGCACGACGACATCAGTAAGGCTTGGCCCGTGCTTGCCCCCGTCATCGTGTTGCATCTCAGCGACAGCGACGGCCAACCGACGTACGCGGAGGCTAACGGCTGGTACTGGCTCGCGGGCTTCTTCGGCGGCGCTGGCGAACGATACCACGGCGCGAGCGGCATCGGAGCGAAAGACCCGGAGGAATGTCTTCAGATTTTCGCGAATCACGTCCGCGTCTCACGCGAAGAAGCGCGACGGCTAGCACTTCAAGATTGGTCTTTCGGTGTCACGTTCGCGGAGGCTAAGCCCGCGTTCGTTGCGTGGGTTTCAACTCAGCGGTTGCGATGGAAGGCGGAGGCGCAGGCAGCGTGCCGCTTGCTGGACACCATCGAGGATTGCGTGAGCAAGCGTTAGGAAAATGACCACAGCCACGACGACCGCATCACAACTTCCGTCGCGACGACGGCGCTTTGCGTGGATTGCCGCGCAGCCGCCCGAATCAAGGTGCGACTGGCACCCTACGCCCCGCAGGGTATCGGCGTCGAGCTGGCGGGCGATCCGCGAGGGTACGTGGTCAAGGTTTGGTCGGCGGACGGGAGAGAGGTAGGGATAGCATGATCGCCATTAGAGTCGGGAATACGAATGCCGAATTACTCGGCTGGTCAAACTGGCGGTTCCGTCGCTTTGAGGTTCGGCGCTACGGCAACTATACAGCGTATGATTGCCGGTTTTTTTCACTGCGGATCTGGTGGTACCGATGAATAAATACAGTGAAGCGTTACACGTATTATTGAGTCTGATCGGTCAACACGCTAACGAACACGATCGCACAACGCAGGATGCGCTAGACGACTTACAGATCATACTGAATGGCTATTTGGAACACGGTGGAATGTTTCATTCCGACCGCAGGCTTACAAAGGGAGACGCGCCGCGCGTTACGCGTGGCTGGGGGGAGGGATAGCGTGAGCTACACCCTGCAATGCGCTGAATACCACGCCCGCGAGCGATGCCGGAACAACGCGGCCGGCTGGCTCTTCGACCATGACGGCCATAGAAATCCTGGCGGCTACGTCTGTCAAGACCACGCCGACAAAATCATCGCGG
>CAZCGD010000603.1:0-1711 GCA_964498105.1 uncultured Streptomycetaceae bacterium | reverse complement strand
CCCGCGTCCGGCGCCCCGAGGTAAGCGTCGAACAGGCTGTGAGACCCGTCGAGTATGTCTGGCGGAGCGTGGCAACCGTCGTGCGCGAGCAAAGCCGCGGTGACGCCGTTACGATTGGCCGCGCCGACCTGAAACGTTTTGCCCATGTGCCCGGGGTCCTTGGTCATGTTGTCGGGACCGGCGGCCTGGTAGGCCGCAAGGCACATCGCCACCTGCATCTGCTCGCGGTTGACGCCGAGCAGAAGTGCGGCGGTGACCGCGGAGCTGATCGTAGCGACAACCGCAGTGGGATAAAAACGGCGGGCGACGTAATCGCGTTCGCGGTAGAAAATGGTCATCAGCCGGCCGCCAACTTCGTAGCCGAGCGCCACGGCGCGCAGCACGTCCCTGCCGCTGGCGCCCGTCCACTGGCCGACCGTGAGCGCCGCCGGCACCGGTCCCGCGGCAACGTGTCCGCCGACCGATTTGAGGTGCACCGGGTCGGCTTCGTCGCCGTGCGCCATGCCGCCGTTCGCCATCGCCGCGTTCACCAGGCTGGTGAGGCCGGCGTGGCCGATCATCGTGCATTCCGCCGTGCCGCCCATGCGCCGCAGGAATCTGATCAGCGCCAGCACTTCGGGCAACTGCGAGCAGGCGATCATCGCACCAACCGAATCGTACACGACGTCAACCGCCTTGAGGCGCGCCGGTTCCGGGATCGCCTCCCAGCGCTGCCCGCACAACCATTCCGCAAGCGTCTCGGTCACCGCCATGAGTTTCTCTTTCGACTATTTCTTCGCCAGTCCCAGTTCGGCCAGCACTTTCCGGTAGGACTGCGCCTGGGAGTCGAGATACCTGAGGCTGTCGGCGCTGCTCATGTACGAGCTTTGCCACTCGTTCGCGGCCAGCTCCTTCTTCCACTCATCGCTGGCGGCGAGCTTCGCGAACACGCCGTCCCAGTAGCGCAGCTGCCGGATGTCGAGCCCCTTGGCGCCGATGAACATGCGGAAGCTCGGCATGACGGCGTTGTAGCCCTGCTCCTTCCAGGTCGGGACGTTGGCAAACTTGCCGCCGACGCGCTGCGGCGCGGCGATGGCGACGATCCGGAGCCTGCCGCTGTCCAGCACCGGAACATAGGTCGACATCGGCGTCGCCACCACGTCCACGTGCCCGCCCATCAGCGCAGTGGCAGCCTCGATCGAGGCCTTGAAGATCACGGTCTTCATCCTGGTGGCGTCAATGCCGGCAGCTTTCAGCACCAAAGCGATACCGATGTGGTTGGCGTTGCCGGCGCTGGTGCCGAACGCGAACGAGACCGTATCCGGGGCGGACTTCATCCGCTCGATGAGGTCCCTGCCGGTCCTGAACGGGCCGTCGGCCCTGACCGCGAAGCCGATGTACTCGCCGTAGAGGACGCTGACGGGGGTGAAATGCGTGTAGTTGAGCGGGCTCGTGCCCAGGATGTGGTTGGTCAGCAGGGTTGCCGTCGCGGACGCGAGATAGTGCCCGTCGCCTGCGAACTGGTTGAGGTGGACGTAGGCGAGATTGCTGCCGCCACCCGCCCGGTTGTTGACCGTGACCGTCGTAGGCACGAGGCCGTCCTGCATGATCTTCTGCATGATGCGCGCGGTGCGGTCCTGCCCGCCGCCTGCGCCGCCGGGCACGATGAGCTCGACGTTCTTCCCCGGCTTCCACGATTGAGCGCCCGCTCCTGCCGCCCACAATGCGGCCG
>CAZCGD010000602.1:0-5083 GCA_964498105.1 uncultured Streptomycetaceae bacterium | reverse complement strand
CTTCAACTCGGGATGCGCGAGCGCTTTCGCCGCGGCCCCGTTCAGCCGGGCGACGATATCTCGGGATGTGCCCGCCGGCACCATCAGGCCGTACCACGAGGTCACGTCGTAGCCGGGCACGCCGGATTCGGCAAGCGTCGGGACGCCGGGCGCGATGGACGAGCGTTGCGCGCTGGTAACCGCGATGGCGCGTACCTTCCCGGCCTTGACCTGCGGCAGCGCGGCGCTGGTGGACGGGTAGCCAACGGACACCTCGCCGCTCAACAGGGCGGTGATGGCCTGCGGCGTGCCCTTGTAGGTGATCTCCGTCATTCGGGTCCCCGTCTCGCTGTCGAACAGCTTCGCCGCCAGCCTGATCGCCGCGCCGGACGTGGCGACGTTGATCTCTCCCGGCCGCTTCTTTGCGAACGCGATCAGTTCCTTCGCCGACCTCACCGGCAGCGACGGGTGCGTCGCCAGCACGAACGAGCCGCTCGCGAGCAGCGTCACCGGCGCGAAGTCCCTCACCAGGTCGTAACCGAGCTTGTTGTAGAGCGTCATGCTGATCGAGTGGGCGATGTTGCCCATCATCAAGGTGTAGCCGTCCGGCGGCGACTTCGCGGCCACCTCCGCGCCAAGATTACCCGCCGCGCCGGCGCGGTTGTCGATCACCACCTGCTGTCCGAGCGCCGCGGAGAATTGCGGCTGAACGAAACGCGCCACCGTGTCGTTGCCGCTGCCTGCCGGGAATGGCACGATCAGACGCACGGTCTTGGCCGGGTACTGGGCATGGGCCGGCGCCATGCCCGCCAGCGCAACGGCCAGCGCGATCCGGGTAACCGTTTTCATGGTTCCTCCTCGGGAATTACGCCGTTCGGACTGGCATGCCGTCGCGTTATTAGTATGCCATGAAGATCGCGAAGGAACCGCGCCAAAGGTGGCATACAGATAGCACCTCTGGAACAATTGTTGTCTTGGTCTTCCTTCGTGTCCGGTCGACCGCGCCTGGAAGGCGCGATTGATTCATGTCCTTCGTGTCGAGGCTTTTCTTGGCGTCCTTGGCGGCGAGGCTTTACGTCACCGGCCGAGTTACACCCTCATCCCTCAGCTCTTCAGCCGGTACCCGGTCTTGAAGACCCAGTACACGGCAATCAGGCAGGCCAGGAAAAAGCCCAGCGTCGCCGCCAGGCTCACCTCGACGCTGACGTCCGACGTTCCGTAGAAGCTCCAGCGGAAGCCGCTGATGAGGTAGACCACCGGGTTGAAGAGGCTGAACGCGCGCCACGCAGGCGGGAGCATATCGATCGAGTAGAAGGCGCCGCCGAGGAAGGTGAGCGGAGTGATGACCAGCATGGGGATGAACTGCAGCTGCTCGAAGCCGTCCGCCCAGATGCCGATGATGAAGCCGAACAGGCTGAAGGTCGCCGCCGTCAGCACCAGGAAGGCCACCATCCACACCGGGTGCTGGATCTCAATCGGCACGAACAGGCTCGCCGTGGCGAGGATAATCAGCCCCAGCATGATCGATTTGATCGCCGCCGCCCCGACGTAGCCCAGGACCATCTCGATGGGCGACAGTGGCGCGGACAGCACCTCGTAGATGGTGCCGGTGAACCGGGGAAGGTAGATGCCGAAGGAGGCATTGTTAAGGCTCTCGGTAAAGAGCGACAGCATGATCAGGCCGGGGACGATAAAAGCGCCGTAGCGCACGCCGCCCATGTCGCCCATGCTCGGACCGATCGCGGCGCCGAACACGATGAAGTACAGCGACGTGGTGATCACCGGCGTCACCAGGCTCTGCCACAGCGTGCGCCGGAAACGCGCTATCTCGAACTTGAGAATCGCGAGAACGGCATGACGGTTGAAGCCCGGCCTCATGTTCTTTCGCTCACGAGACTGACGAAGATGTCTTCAAGCGAGCTCTGGCTGGTATTGAGATCCTTGTAGACTATCCCCAACTCGCCCATGCGCCGCAGCAGCGACGCGATGCCGACCCGGGACTCGCCGGCGTCGAAGGTGTATTCCAGCTCGCTGCCCCCGTTCTTCAAGGCGAGGCGCCACTCGCTCAGCCCGGCGGGAATCTCCGCCAGCGGCTCCTGCAAATGGAGAGTGAGCTGCTTCTTGCCTAGCTTCTTCATCAGCGCGGACTTCTCCTCGACCACGATCAGCCGGCCCTTGCTGATCACGCCGATACGGTCGGCCATCTCCTCCGCTTCGTCGATGTAGTGCGTGGTCAGGATGATGGTGACGCCGCTCGCGCGCAGGCCGCGCACGAGGCCCCACATGTCGCGGCGCAGTTCCACGTCCACGCCGGCCGTCGGCTCGTCGAGGAACAGGATCTCCGGCTCGTGTGCGAGCGCCTTGGCGATCAGCACGCGGCGCTTCATGCCGCCCGACAGCGTCATGATCCTGTCGTGGCGCTTGTCCCACAACGACAGGTCGCGCAGCACGCGCTCGAGGTGCGCCGGGCCCGGCGCTCGCCCGAACAGCCCCCGGCTGAAGCTGACCGTGCCCCACGCCGTCTCGAACATGCCCGTGTGCAGCTCCTGCGGCACCAGGCCGATCTTCGAGCGGGTCACGCGGTAGTCGCGCTGGATGTCGTGGCCATCGACCAGCACGGTCCCCGAGGTCGGAGTGACGATCCCGCAGATGATGTTGATCAGCGTGGTCTTGCCCGCGCCGTTGGGCCCGAGCAAAGCGAAGATCTCGCCTTTGCGGATGTCGAGGTGGATATCCTCCAGCGCCCGCAGGCCCGAGGCGTAGGTCTTGGTCAGTTTCGAAATAGAGATCACTGGCGACATTCTGCGCCCTCAACCACCGCTCAACGCCTGGACAATGATGACCTCGTCGGTCGCGGCGAGCGGCTGCGACAGGTCGCGCACCTGGTCGCCATTGACGAAGATCCGGATATGGCGCCGTATCCGGTCCTGCTCGTCGATCATGCGGAAACGAATTCCGGGGTAGGTTCGGTCCAGGTCAGCGAGGACGGCGGCGAGCGTCGCGCCGCTCGCCTCGGCCTCGCTGCGCTCGGTGTACGAGCGCAGCGCACTGGGAATCAGGACTTTCATATCACTACGTCTCAGATACGGCGTCTCAGGTACGGCGTCCCAGATACTGCGTCTCAGATACAGCGAGTCTGCCAGACCACTTTACGACGCCTTATCTGCGACGCTTTATCTGAGACGTTTCATCTGCGACGCAATATCTGCGACGCACTTAAAGCTGCGCGGTTTCGACGGCGTAGATCTCCGGCAGGTGCCGCGCGATGCAGGCCCAGCGGCGGCCTTCGTCTCGACTCATCCACAGCTCGCCGCTGGTGGTGCCGAAGTAAAGACCCACGGGGTCCGCCGCGTCCCCCGTCATGGCCTGGCGCTTCACGGTCCACCATGCCTGCTTCGCGGGAAGGCCCGCGTCGAGACGCTGCCAGGTCTTGCCACCATTGCGCGTCGAGTAGACTGCGGGTCTGCCCTCCGGGCTCGTGCGCGGCCAGACGGTGGTGCCGTCCATCGGGAACACCCACGCCGTGTCCGCGTCGCGCGGGTGCACGACCAGCGGGAAGCCGATATCTCCGACTTTTTTCGGCATCGTCTTGCCGATGCGTGCCCAGGTGTCCGACGGGCGGTCGAGCCGATAGATGCCGCAATGATTTTGCTGGTAGATCCGGTCCGGATTGCTGGGACACATGCGCAGGCAATGCGGGTCGTGAAACGTCGGTTTCGAGGCGTCGAAACCGAAGCCCTCCACTACGTCCATGCCCTTGATCAGCGTGCGCCACTTCGTGCCGCCATCGAGCGATTCGTGCACGCCGCCGCCGGACATGGCGATGTAGAGATGCCTCGAATTGCGCGGGTCCACGATAATCGAATGCAGCTTGGGCCCGTCGGGCGTGCCGTCCTGCACCGTGCCCATCCATTCCCGGTAGGTCGGGTCATCGTTGATCGTGGAAAACGGCGCCCACGTCACGCCGCCATCCCCGGAGCGGAACAAACCCTGTGGGCTCGTGCCGGCGTACCAGACATTGGGCTCATTGGCGTGCGCGGGCGTGAGCCAGAACGTGTGATCGACACTGCGGCCTTTTTCACCCTCCGCCGCCTTGGCAAACGCCGGCGGTCGCGCGGCTTCCTTCCATGTGCGCCCCAGGTCCATGGAGCGGAAAACGGTCGGCCCGAGGTGCCCGGTTTTCGCCGCCGCGAGCAACGTCCGCCCGTCGCGCGGGTCGAGCACCAGGTGACTGATGACGTGGCCGAGAAAGTGCGGCCCATCGGCCCGCCAGTTTTTTCGTGACGCATCGCCGTGATAGAGCCAGGCGCCCTTGCGCGTTGCGACCAGCACGACCACGCGGCGTTCGCGAGTCGTCTTGCCCTGTGGTCGAGCTGCCGGTTTCCGGATCTTGCGTGCCATGGCATCCCTCCTCTACGTTCAACGGCTTACTTTTCGGCGGCGGCCTTCAGGCTGGCCAGGCCTGCCTCGAAATCCTTGCCGACCATGCTGTCCATGTTAATGAACACGTGCATGATTTTCGCCAAGTAGGGCGTGGGCCCTGCATGGCCCATGTAGCGTTCAGCGCGCGAACCCGCGCGGCCAGCTTTTCGTCGTAGGCCATGGCGGCCCCCGCCTCAATCCGCGTAGCGGTCGTGGTGGCGCAGCCACTTCATACTGTAGGAGAGCCCCTTTTCGTCACGCCGATTCGAAGTGACGTCAAAACCATCTCGCCACCACGCCCCACGCGGCGCCGAGTGTCAGTATCCCGAATACCAGCATGGACAGGGCGAAAGGCCGCCCGCGTTTCGCGGCGTCTTCCTGATACGCCGCGAAATACCACACACGGGCAGCAATCCACACCGCGCCCAGCGCGGCCGCCCATACCCCGCTTACGAACATCGCGAACAGCCACAGCGCCGGCAGGAACATCACCGTGTTCTCGATAGTGTTCTGGTGCGCGCGGAACGTGCGCTCGAATGCCGGGTCGCCAATTATGGCGGGCGCCTTGATGCCGTATTTGCCACGGGCCTTGCCTACAGCCCCAGCTAACATGAACAACAGAACCAGTACGCCCATCGTAACTAATGCCGGCCAATGAAAATCGTGCATGGGTCATCCTCCT
>CAZCGD010000601.1:0-2007 GCA_964498105.1 uncultured Streptomycetaceae bacterium | reverse complement strand
CGAAATTTGCGGTGCGTCTCGAAGCGCCCGCGGGATGCCCCCGTTTTGCGGCGCGCGTGATCCAGGGCGTGAACCCTGCCGCGCGCACGCCGCTGTGGATGCGCGAACGCCTGCGCCGAGCGGGCCTGCGCCCGATCAGCCCGATCGTCGACGTCACCAACTACGTGATGCTGGAACTCGGCCAGCCGATGCACGCCTACGACCTGCGCCGTCTCAGCGCCCACATCGAGGTGCGCAACGCGCGCCCGGGTGAACAGCTGACGCTGCTCGACGGCAGCAACATTGCGATCGAATCAGACACGCTCGTGATCGCGGATGGCGCGGGGCCGGTCGGGCTGGCGGGCATCATGGGCGGGGATAAGAGCGGCATCGCCGCAGACACGACCGACGTGTTCCTGGAAGTTGCGTACTTCGCGCCGGATGCGATTGCCGGCCGCGCGCGACGCTACGGCTTGATGACCGACGCCTCGCAGCGCTTCGAACGCGGCGTGGATCCACGCGGCCAGGAGCGTGCATTGGAACGGGGAACGCAACTCTTGATCGACATTGCCGGTGGGAAGCCGGGACCGACCGTCGTTACACAGGTCGAGACGCAGCTGCCGAAGCGCCCGAGCGTAACGCTACGGCCGGAGCGCGTCGCGAGCCTGCTTGGGGTGCAGATTCCGCGCACCGAGATCGACGACATCTTGCGCCGGCTGGGTATGCAGGTGGCGGGCGCAGGCGACGTATTGGGTGTGATTCCGCCAAGCCACCGCTTCGACATTGTGATCGAGCAGGATTTGATCGAAGAGATTGGCCGCATCCACGGCTATGACAAGATCCCGTGCAGCGACGCAAGAACGCCGCAGTGTCCGCAACCGGTGACTGAGCAGGCTGTGACCCGCGAGCGGCTGCGACTGTTACTCGTCGACCGCGGTTATCAGGAAGCAATTACCTACAGCTTCGTGGATGCGCGCCTGCAACGACTGCTGTTCCCCAAGCGTGCGGTTCTGGCGCTGGCCAATCCAATTTCGGCGGAGCTTGGCGAGATGCGCCTTTCGCTCTGGCCGGGACTCATCGAGGCGCTGCGATTCAACCTGCGCCGCCAGCAGGAGCGCGTGCGACTGTTCGAGGTCGGCACACGATTCGAGCTCGAAGCCGGCCAGTTGATCGAGAGCCAGGCGATCGCCGGCTTGATCACCGGCGCGGTCCTGCCGGAACAATGGGGCGCGGAACAGCGCGGCGTTGATTTCTACGACCTGAAATCAGATGTCGAAGCGCTGTTTGCCCTGACCGGACGGAGCGCCACAATAAGTTACGTGGCGAAGCCACATGACAGCCTGCATCCGGGAAAAAGCGCTGCGGTCATGGACGGAAAAACCTGCCTCGGCTGGCTCGGGCAGCTGCAGCCGGAGCTCGCGCGCAAGCTCGAAATCCGCGATCCACCGTGGATTTTCGAACTGGCAATCGACCCTAGCTTCCGCTCGGAAGTGCCTGTATTCGGGGATATTTCCAGGTTCCCCGCGATCCGACGCGACCTGGCGGTCGTGGTGGACGAATCGACTACCCTGGACGAACTGCGGAACAGCGTTAATCTGGCCGCAAAAGGCCTGTTGCGCGAGCTCAACGTCTTCGATGTCTACCGGGGCAAAGGGGTAGAACCCGGACGAAAAAGTATCGCTTTAGGCTTGATTTTACAGGAAACTTCTCGCACCCTTACTGACGGGGAGGCCGATGCCGTGATTGCTGCGGTCATCGAGCGAGTCAAGGGTGACCTGAAGGCGGGGATCCGGGGATAGTCCGAATGGCACTCACCAAGGCGGAAATCGCCGAAGCGCTGTTCAACCAGCTCGGCTTGAACAAACGCGAGGCACGCGAACTCGTCGATCTCTTCTTTGAAGAGATCCGCGCAGCGCTCGCGACTGGCGAACAGGTCAAGCTGTCGGGCTTCGGCAACTTCGACCTGCGCGACAAGAATCAGCGTCCCGGCAGGAATCCGAAGACCGGCGAGGAGATTCCGATCTCCGC
>CAZCGD010000600.1:0-1599 GCA_964498105.1 uncultured Streptomycetaceae bacterium | reverse complement strand
GTACGGCGTGACGTGAAGCAGCGTGACATGGCAGCGCGTGTCTCGTGATAAAATGCGGCCTTGCCCGGGTGGTTAGCTCAGCGGTAGAGCACTGCCTTCACACGGCAGGGGCCACAGGTTCGATCCCTGTACCACCCACCACTGATCTTCCAGAAGCGTGACATGATGAATCGTGACATGGTGATGCGTGACACGGCGGAGCGTGACATGGTGAGGCGTTGCTAGTGCTGGCTGTTAGCTGACATCGCCGTATCACGTCACGCAATATCACGTCACGCAGTACTACGTCACGCTTTTCAATAATTATTACCGGTCCCGTGGGCAAAAAGATCACGATTATCGGAGCTGGAATAGTGGGCATGTCCACCGCCGCGTATCTGCGCCGGGAGGGGCACGACGTGACGGTGGTGACGATGCATCCCCCCGGCGAGTACTGCTCGTCCGGCAATGCCGGCATGCTCAACAACGCTGGCTGCGTGCCGCAGCCGATGCCGGGCGTGATATGGAAGGTGCCGGGCTACCTGACCGATCCGCTGGGGCCGCTGGTGGTGCGCGGAACGTACCTGCTGAAAGCGATGCCGTGGCTGCTGCGCTTTCTCGCCAATGCCAACGCGCAGCAGGCGGAGCGCGCCTCCATCGCCCTGTATTCGCTGATTCGCGACACGGTGCCCGCTTACGAGGAGTTGGTGAAGTGGGCGGGTGTCCCGGATATCGTGCGGCGCAAGGGTTACCTGGTGGCCTACGACAGCGAGAAGAGCTACCAGGGCGATGCGCTGTCCTGGAAATTCCGGCGCGACCGCGGCGTGATGACAGAGCTGCTGGACGCGGCGGGTGTCCGCAAGCTGGTGCCGCAGCTCGGGCCGGATTACATGCGCGGCGTCCACGTGCTCGACCAGGGCTACGTCGCCAACCCGGAGCGGCTCGTAAAATCGCTCGCCGCGAAGTTCCAGCGGGACGGCGGAACCATCGTCCAGCGCAAGGTGCTTGATATCGAAACCGGGAAGGGCGGTGTCGCGGCGCTCCTGACCGACGCCGGCCGCATGCCGGTGGAGACGCTGGTGGTGTGTGCCGGCGTGCACTCGGGCGAGCTGGCGGCAAAGCTCAGCGAGCCGGTGCCGATCGAGGCCGAGCGCGGCTACCACGTCACCTATTCCGATCCGGATTTGCAGTTGCCGCTGCCGGTGCACGTGTCGGGCGCCAAGGTGTTCGTGACGCCGATGGAGATGGGCGTGCGCGTCGCCGGGCAGGCGGAGTTCGCCGGCATCTACGCCGACCCGGACTACCGGCGCGCCGATGTGCTGGAGACTCACATGAAGCGCATGTTCCCGCAGGTCCACGCCGGTGACAGCACGCGCTGGATGGGCCGGCGCCCGGCCATGCCCGACTCGTTACCGGTGATTGGCGCGTCTGTGAAACAAAAGAACGTCTTTTACGCCTTCGGCCACGGGCACCTGGGTCTGTGCGGCGGCGCGCCCACCGGACGCCTGATTGCCGACCTGGTCGGCAACCGGCGTCCCGCGATCGACTTGACGCCGTTCAGGGTCGATCGCTTCTAGTAGAAAAGAACAACAATAGACAGGATTAACAGGATTAGACCGA
>CAZCGD010000599.1:0-10348 GCA_964498105.1 uncultured Streptomycetaceae bacterium | reverse complement strand
TTTGTGGCGAACGACCCGATCGTCACGGTCGCGGGAAAGGTCAATGTCACGGTGAGTATCGGACTTGCTGCCTGCGACCCCACACATGATGTCATCGAACACATCATTGGCGCGGCCGACGCGGCGTTGTATCGCGCGAAGAACAAGGGGCGCAATCGTGTCGAGATCTGAAATGAGCATCAGAATGTACGGCATCAAGAACTGCGATACGGTCAAGAAAGCCCGTTCCTGGCTGGATGCCCATGGCGTGCGCTACGACTTCCACGATTACAAGACGGTCGGGATCGATCGCGATCGTCTCGAGCGCTGGTGCCAGGAGCTTGGCTGGGAAGCGGTGTTGAATCGCGCGGGCACGACGTTCCGCAAGCTGCCGGAGTCGAACAAGAAAGTTTCCGATGCGCGCAAGGCCATTACCCTGATGCTGGCGCAACCGTCGCTCATCAAGCGGCCGGTGTTGGATCTCGGCGAACACCGGCTGGTGGGATTCGCTCCTGGTCTGTACGAGAACGCGGTGAGACCCGGTCGGAAGCAATGAGCGACGACGTGTTTATGCGCGAGGCGCTGTCGCTCGCTCTAGATGCGGCGGCGGCGGGAGAGGTGCCGGTCGGGGCGGTGGTGGTAAAAGACGAGGCGGTAGTGGGGCGCGGCCACAACCGGCCGGTAGCGAGTCGGGATCCCACGGCGCATGCCGAAGTGATGGCCTTGCGCGACGCGGCGGAGCGCATCGGCAACTACCGGCTGGTGGATTGCGTTCTGTACGTCACGCTGGAGCCATGTGTCATGTGCGCCGGGGCGATCATGAACGCCCGCATCGGCCGCGTGGTCTATGGTGCTGCCGATCCCAAGTCCGGTGCCTGCGGCAGCGTCGTGAATCTGTTCGCGGAGAACCGTCTCAATTATCACGCGACGGTGGTGGGCGGCGTACTGGCCGAGGAGGCCGCTAAATTGCTGCAGGATTTTTTTTCAGCTCGCCGCCGGACCGCTGGCCATGCCTAGAATCAGAATTAATATACAGACACAAGAGCTTGAATTATTTGATGATAGCGGGTCTATTATCAAGCGCTATGCAGTTTCTACCGCAAGCAACGGCGCCGGCGAGCAGAACGGCAGCTATTGCACCCCACGCGGCAGCCATGTCGTCCGTGCCAAGATCGGCGCCGGAAGGCCGCTGAATACCGTATTTGTCGAGCGGCGCCCGACGGGCGAGGCCTACAGCCCCGAGTTGGCCCGCAGCTTTCCCAAGCGTGATTGGATCCTGACCCGTATCCTCTGGTTGTCAGGCTGCGAGCCGGGAGTCAACCGGCTGGGCAAGGTGGACACCATGCGCCGTGCTATCTACATACACGGTAGCCCGGGCAGTGCCGAGATGGGCAAGCCCGGTTCCCATGGGTGCATCCGCATGCGTAACCAGGATATTGTCGAACTGTTCGACTTGGTGCCCGTCCGCACCGCTGTCGAGATCGTTGAATAGGCTTGCAGCAAGCGCTTGATCTTGCATTGCCAGATCAGGCAGCCTATACACAACCTACAGTGTAGCCAATGGGTTAGGTGACACAACTCCTTGTGGTGCAATGATTATTGTGCAATGCGATAGAATGGGTTAAAGTAGGTTTATCATATTCTGGACTATCCCGAATCATGGCTGGCAAACAGAACAACGGTAACGGACACGGCAAGACCAACGGCAAAAGTAGCGGCAAGAACGGTAACGGCCACGCCGCCATGAGGCTGGCCGGCAAGGTGGCCATCATCACCGGCGCGGGCAGGGGCATCGGGCACGCTACGTCGCTGAAATTCGGCCATGAAGGGGCCAAAGTAATCGCCTGCGATATCAACGCCGACCAGGCCCAGCAGGCGGCCCAGGATGTCATCGACGCCGGAGGCGAGGCGCTGGGTTGCCACATCGACGTCCGGGACCCCGCCAGCATCGCGCGCATGGTGGACACGGTCGTCCGGAAATACGGGCGCATCGACTGCCTGGTGAACAACGCCGGCATCGTCCAGGACGCGACGCTGAAGAACATGAGCGAGGCCCAGTTCGACGACGTGATCGAAATCAACCTGAAAGGCGTCTACAACTGCACCAAGGCGGTCGTGGACACCATGTTGAAGCAGCAGTCAGGAGTGATTCTCAACGCCTCCTCCATCGTCGGCCTCTACGGCAACTTCGGCCAGACCAATTACGCGGCCAGCAAGTTCGGCGTCATCGGCATGGTCAAGACCTGGGCCCGCGAGCTGGGCCGCAAAGGCATCCGCGCCAACGCCGTGTGTCCGGGATTTGTTTTGACGCCTATCCTCGGCAAGATTCCGGAGAAGGTGCTGAAGGCGCTCGAAGAGCGCGTGCCGCTCGGCCGGCTCGCGCGGCCCGAGGAAATTGCCAATACCTTCGCCTTCCTGGCTTCGGACGAAGCGAGCTACATCAACGGCGCGGTGATCGAGGTCAGCGGCGGCCTCACGTTGTAGGCGTTTCCTTTGCCCGGCGACGGGCGAACGGCAGTATCAGCCGCTATCCGGGCCGGGGACCGACCCTCCAGTAACTGTATTTCAGCGGCGCGGGCGCCTCTATAATGAAGCCCGTGAGCGAGCCGCTTAAATTTACGGTCACGCCGGTCTACTGGACCGCCACCCAGCGGGTGTTGCGGACTATACGCAGCAAGGTGTTCGTCGAGGAGCAGGGCGTGCCCCCTGAGCTGGAATGGGACGGCCTGGACGAGCACGCCTATCACGTCATCGCCTACGCGCCCGACGGCACGCCGATCGGCACGGGACGCCTCCTGCAGGACGGCCAAATCGGACGCCTCGCCGTGCTCCAGGAGTGGCGCGGCAAGGGCGTGGGCAGATCCATCCTCGAGATGCTGATGGTGATCGCCAACAAGATGGGCATCGACAGCGTCAGGCTGCATGCGCAGACGCGCGTGCTCGATTTCTACATCGGGCGTGGCTTTGCCAGGCACGGCACGGAGTTCATGGAAGCGGGGATTCCCCACATCGCGATGACCCGCAGCACCGCCGATCAAACCGTCTGGCCCGCGGCCTTCCCCGGAGGCAACGTGGCGCGCGGCTGAAGCAGCAGGAATTTGTCGGAGCTACGTCCGACAAATTCGCAAGCGCTGAGCGGTTTCACCCAGTGGCGCTCCAAGCGCGCCGAACCTGCGTTCCACGAATACCACTTCGTCGCGGCTGCTGACGAGCAACACGGTGGAAGCCCGCGTGCCGTAGCGCTCGCCAGCGATGAATGCGGGAGACAGCTCGCGCTCGCGCTGCGGGCCGATGCCGCTGTCGGGCAGTTCCGCGTCGGGCGCCACGGTGCGGTCAGCGAGGGCGCGGAACAGACCGTCAAGCAGATCCGTTTCTCCCGCCGCCAGCAAGGCCGACAGGCGTTCCTTGCCGCGGGTGACCTTGGGCCAGGAGGTATCGAGCAAATGGTTGCTCAAGCCGTGGACGCCGGCGGGCAATTCCCGGATTGCCGGATCGCGGTTCGAAAAGCCGCACCACTGGCGGGAATCTCCAACGATGAGCGTATGGCCGCCGTAGTCGGCGCCGCGTGGCGCGATTGTTTCGAGGTAGGAGCGCGGTTCATCGGTACCGCGCAGAAAGCCCGCCGTCAATTCTCCGCGAGAACGCGGCGCAGCCCTGTTGGCGGCCCGCCCGTCGCGGTAGTTGGTGACCGCCGCGAAGCGGCCACCGCGCGTCAGACCGAGCCAGGTTCCGCCCTGCTCCAGGTCGCGGCCGCCGAAGATGTGCGGTTCACCCCGCCAGAAGCCGGCGGCGACGCTGGGCCGCTCGTAGGCTTCGTCCCGGTTGCCCGCGAACACCAGCGGATACTCCGGATGCGCCCGCCAGGCGAGGAGGATCAGACACATCTCAGAGAACGCGTGACATGGAACGGAGTGACATGGTAGAGCGTGACGCGATGGGGCGTGACATGGAAATGCGTGGCTGGAGACAGAACGGTTGCTGAAATTCAGCAATACGCTGTACCACGTCACGCTTCATCACGTCACGATGTATCACGTCACGCTTTATCATGTCACGCCTCATCAATGTTCAAAGCACTCGACATGCCGCGGCGTGCCGGGCAGCAGGAATTCCGCGATGTTGAGACGGCCGGCGGCATCCGCCAGTTCCCATTCGAACTTCGCGTCATCGGCGACGTTGAGGTAGATCTCCATCCACAGGTTCGACTCGCCGCGCTTTTTCATGAGCTGGCCGGAAATGCCGGTTGCTCTGCGCACGGCCGCGAGAAGTTCCCGGATCCGGGGTTCGCACGCTGCGGCCTGGGCGGGGTCAACTCGATAGTAGATGTAGAACGAATAGGCCATGACCAGATCCTACCTGAGAGTAGCGTTCATTCCAGGTTGCCCTCATTGCCGATCGTTGGGCACCTGGTACGGCAGCGGGAGGAGCTTCAACGGGGGGCCGCCCGGCGATTTCCAGTGAATGTCGCCCCTCTCGGCACTGGCGATCTGGAGCACCGCCAGCACGTCATGGCCGATTTCCGGCGAGCGAGCGGCATTGACGATCGCGCCGCTCGCCTGTTCGCCGAACTCCGGGCTGTACAGTTTGTCTCCCGGTTGCGGACGCTCGTCCACTGCGACGTTGGCGAGGACCATGCGCTGCTTGAGCGAGCCGCGGTAGTGCATGCGCGCGACGATCTCCTGCCCCGGGTAACAACCCTTCTGGAAGCTTACGCCGCCGATCAGGTCGAGGTTTACCATCTGCGGCACGAACTGTTCCTGGGTCGCGGGCAGGATCACCGGAATGCCGGCGCGGATGGACAGCCATTCCCAGTGCTCCGGCCCCGCCTGGTCCGCGGCGCCGAGCGCCTCCGCCAGGCGCGGCGCCTCGCCTCTCGGAACGGCTATTTCGAAGCAATCCAGCGGCAGGCGGAGCACGGTCGCTCCATTCACGTGCAGGACGTCGTGCGCCGCTGCCGGCGCCGCTCCCAGCACCTGCTGCAACCGAGTCGCCGCGTCCTTGCCGGCGATTCCGAAGAGCGACTGGTCGCCGGCGGCATTCTCGGCCTTCACCTTCGAACGCAGGATGAACTTCGAGAGTTGTTGCTGGATGGGCTCGCGCAAGGACGCGGGCAGTTGCATGAACAGGCCCTGCTCCGAGCGCCACAGCAGGAAGCTGGCGAGGATGCGGCCCTTGGGCGTGCAGTAGGCGCCGTAGGTGCTGCGGCCGAACGTCAGCGCGGCAACATCGCAGCTCAGCTGGTTGTGCAGGAAGGCCTGCGCCTCGTCGCCGGAAAAGCGGATGAGGCCGGGGTGCGGCAGCTCGCGAAATACCAGCGCTGTCATGGGTGGCCGGGGCAGCGTCTCTTCAGACGGAACCCCATACCTCCCGTGCCGTCTCGACCACGAGCCGCAGTTTGGCCGCCTGCGCCTCGAGCGCAATGGCGTTGCCGTGGACGGTGCTCGAAAATCCGCACTGTGGCGACAGGCACATCTGCTCGAGCGGCATGAATTTTCCCGCTTCGTCCAGGCGGCGCTTCAAGTCGTCCTTCGACTCCATCTGGCCGAGCTTGGTCGTCACCAGGCCGAGCACGACGATCTTGTTCTTCGGGACGTGGCGCAGCGGGGCGAAATCGCCGGAGCGGGCGTCGTCGTATTCGAGGAAATAGCCGTCGACCTTGAGCTCGTTGAACAGCACTTCGGCCACCGGCTCGTAGCCGCCCTCGGCGACCCACGCGCTCTTGAAGTTGCCGCGGCACAAATGGACGCAGATGGTCATGCCCCTGGGGCGCCGCGCGATCGCGGCGTTGATCAGGCGCGCGTAACGGAGCGGCAGCGCGTCCGGGTCGTCCCCGCGCTGGCGCGCGCCCTCTCGCATCTTCTCGTCGCAGAGGTAGGCGAGGTTGGTGTCGTCGAGCTGGACGTAAGTCGCCCCGGCCTTGCCCAGGGCCTTCAGCTCGGCACGGTAGGCCGCGGCCACGTCCTCGTAGAATTGTTCCAGGTCGGGATAGGCTTCGGCGCTGATCGCGCCGCGCCCGCCGCGAAAATGCAGCATGGTCGGCGAGGGTAGGGTGACCTTGGGCGTTTGCCTGACGACCGATCGCAGGAACTGGAAGTCGGCGAGCTGGATCGGCTTGACGTGGCGGACCGGCCCGGTCACCCGCATCACGGGTGGCGCGAAGTCCACCTCGCCCGCGGCGCTGTGGAAGCTGACCGGAATGCCGCCCCCGGTCTCGACCCCCGCCAGCTGCTCGAGAAAATCGGTGTGGAAAAAAGTGCGCCGGTACTCGCCGTCGGTGATGCCCCGCAGGCCAAGGTCCTGCTGGAAGCGGACGACGTCGAGGATCGCGTTGTCCTCGATCCTCCGCAACTGCTCCGCCGTGATCGCGCTCTGGCGGCGTTTCTCGCGTGCCTCGAGCAGCGCCTTCGGGCGCAGAAAACTGCCGACGTGGTCGGCGCGGAACGGGGCTGTGGCGCGCGCTTCCATTACCTGGTGATTGCCGTGGCTATCATCGCGCTTGAAGTATAGCAATCATCGTACGGGCGGTTTTATATAAAGAGTTTGCCGGACCTAAGTCCGACCAACTCCTAGATGGACTTCAAGCCCCGCACGGTCGGCGAGCAGCGCGCTGCTCGGGCCGAAGTAGGCGATGCGGCCGCGATTCAGCACCAGCGCGCTGTGCGTCACCTCCAGCGCAATCCTCGCGTGCTGCTCGACCAGCACCACCGTCAAGGTGTCCTCGCGCATGAGGCGCTGCAGCGTCTGGAGCAGGGATTCGACGATGATTGGCGCCAGCCCTTCGAGCGGTTCATCCATCAGCAACAGCGCGGGGTTGCCCATCAGGGCGCGGCCGATCGCGAGCATCTGTTGCTCGCCGCCCGAGATCTGGTTGCCCATGTGGTGGCGCCGCTCGGCGAGGCGGGGGAACAGATCGTAGACGCGCGCGAGGCTCCAGCGGCCGGGGCGCGCAGCGACCGTCAGGTTCTCCTCGACCGACAGCGACGGAAAGATCTCGCGCTCCTGCGGCACGTAGCCCAGGCCTAGGCGCGAGCGCTCGTATACCGGCAGCCGCTCGATCGGCCGGCCCTGGTATTCGATGACACCGGCGTGGAAGGTCGTGTGGCCCATCACGGTCGCAAGGAGCGTGGTCTTGCCGACTCCGTTGCGGCCGAGCACCGCGAGCGAGCCGCGTTCAGGCAAGGAGAACTCGATGTCCTCGAGAACGACCGTCTCGCCGTAGCCCGCCCGCACCTTGGAGAGCTTAAGAGCGTCAGTCACGGCGGCCCTCCCCGAGATAGACCTGGCGCACGCGGCTGTCGCCCGCGATCTCGTCGGGCGTTCCCTCGACCAGCACCTCACCCTGCACCATGACCGTGATCCGGCGCGCGAAACGGAACACCACGTCCATATCGTGCTCGATGATGAGGATGGCGATATCGCGGGGGAGGTTGTCGAGCGCCTGCAGGATGCGCCCGGATTCGAGCGCAGGCACGCCCGCGGCCGGTTCGTCGAGCAGCAGCACCCTGGGCCTCAAGCCGAGCGCGATGGCGATCTCGACCAGCCGCTGCTTGCCATAGGGCAGATCGAGCAGGCGGCGGCCTGCGTCCACCGCCAGGTCGAGCACCGCCAGCAGTTCCAGGCATTCCGAGCGCACTTCGTCGTGCGCGCTGGCGGCGCGCCACTTGCGGCCGGCGACGCCCCTCCGTTCGGCGATCCCGAGCGCGACGTTGTCGAGCACCGTCAGTTCGCGGAACAGCGTGTTGATCTGGAAGGTGCGGCCGAGCCCGCGCTTGACCCGCGCCGCCTGCGCGAGGCCGGTGACATCGTCGCCGCCGCGAAATATGCGCCCGGAGGAAGGCGCGGTTCTGCCCGAGAGCATGTTGACGAACGTGGTCTTGCCCGCGCCATTCGGGCCGATCAGGGCGCGGCGCTCGCCGGCTTCGAGGCGGAAGTCGATATTGTCGGCCACGGTGAGCGCGCCGAATTTCTTGCAGAGCTGCCGCGTTTCGAGAACGATGCTCACCGTTGCACCGCGCGTAGTCTCGCCACGGCCAGATCGAATATCCCAAGCAAGCCGCCGCGCGCGAACAGGACCACAACGACCAGCAGCAGCCCGATGCCGAAGTACCAGTATTCGGGAAACTGTTTGGCGAGCTGGTCCTGCGCGATCATGTATACGAGCGGGCCGACGAAGGCGCCGTAAATGCGGCCCACGCCGCCCAGCACCAGCATCACCAGCAGCTCGCCCGCGAACTCGAAGCTCAACACGTTCAAGCCGACGAACTGGTTGGACTGCGTGAGCAGCGCTCCGGCGCAGCCTGCCAGCGTCGCCGAGATGGTGTAGACCGCGACCAGGCGGGCGTAAGCCGGCGTGCCAATCGCGTGCGAGCGGATGACATTTTCGCGGATGCCTGCCAGCGATGCCCCGAATGGCGAGTGGACGATCCGGCGCACGAGCCACCAGCTGGCGAAGAGCGCGGCCAGGCAATACAGGTACGCGGTTTTCCCGAACATGTCGAACCTGAACAGGCCGAGGATGGGGGAGACGACGATGCCGGACAGACCGTCGGCGCCTCCCGTAAGATCAGTGGCTTTGTTCGCGACCTCGAGCAGGATGGTGGTGATTGCGAGCGTCAACATGAGCAGCGTCAGGCCCTTGGTGCGCAGGATCATGGCGCCCGTCGCGGCTCCGAGCAGCGCCGCCGCTCCTGCCGCCACCGCCATTTGCAGCAGTGGATCGCTGATGCCGAGTTTCGCCCCGAGGATGCCGGCAACGTATGCGCCGAGCCCGAAGAACGCCGTGTGTCCGAGCGTGATGATCCCCGCATAGCCCAGGATCAGGTCCAGAGACAGTGCGAACAGGATGTAGACCAGGATGCGCGCCCCGAGCGGCAGGTATTCGGGCAGCGCGAAAAAAATCGCGAGCGCAGCCAACCACGGTAGCCACTCAAGCCAGCCGATGCGGTCTGTTGCGCCATAGCTCGCCTGGTGCTTCATACAGCCGCCTCCGGAAGATCAGCGTAATTTTCGATCCCTGCTCCCGGGCTCATACCCGCCTCCCGAACAGTCCCGCCGGTCGCCACAGCAGGATGGCGATCGTCGCGATGTAGATGAAGAATGCCCCGAACTGCGGCACCCAGTACTTGCAGGCGGTGTCGGAGATGCCGATCAACAGCGCCGCAATGAAGGGGCCGCGCAGGCTGCCGAGGCCGCCGACCGCCACTACGATGAGGAAGTACACGAGGTGCTCGAAGGGGTAGCTGGGCTGCACGGTGAGGATTTCCGCGCCAAGCGCGCCGCCGAGGCCGGCGAGACCGCTGCCCAGGGCGAAGGTGATCGTGAAGAGGCGTCTCGTGTTAATACCGATCGCCTGGGCCATCGGGCCGTTGTCCACCGCGGCCCGCACCATCGCGCCCCAGCGCGTGCGCTCGACCCCAAACCACAGCACGCCGACCATGACGGCGCTGAAAGCGATGAGAAACACCCGGAAAGCGGGAAAGTCGCGCCCCAGCAGCGCGAACTGGCCCTTCAGGTAATCAGGCAGAGGGACCAGCAGCTGCATGGTGCCGAACAGGAGCCGGGCGGTGGCCACCGCGATGAAGATCAGTCCGATCGTGAAGAGTACCTGCGCCAGTTCGCCCGCGGTATACAGACGAGCATACAGCAGTCGCTCGAGCACCACGCTGCCGGCCGCGACCAGCACGAACGCAAGTGCCAGCGCCAGCGGATACGGCATGCCGAAACTATCCATCGCCGCGATGAGAATGTAGCCGCCCGCCATGGCGAACACGCCGTGGGCGAGGTTGACGAACCCCATCATGCCCATCGTCACCGACAGGCCGACCGAAATTACGTAGAGGATCATGCCGTAGGCGGCGCCGTGAAAGACTACGCTCACTACGGACGACAGGAATGCTTCCATACACTATTGGTACTGCGCCGGCAGGCGCCTGTAAAATAATACCCGGGCCGATCGAGCTGCCAGGGACCGGTCGGGTGCTACTTCTTCAGTTCTTTCCAGGGGTCTTTCACCTGCGGGAACGTTTCGAACTCCACGTTGGCGAGCTGCCCGCCGACTTTTTTCACTTCGCGCATGTACTCGTTCTGGATGATGTCCCGGGTTTCCGGATCGATCGCGATCGGCCCGCGCGGGCTGTTCGGGTTCTTGTATTTCTTCACCAGCGCCATGGTCCGGTCGGGGTCGATCTTCCCTTTCTGCTCGCGGATGACGTGGTAAATCGCGTCCATAGCGTCCCACGCGCCCACGGACATGAAGCTGGGCCAGGATTTCTCGCCGTATTCCTTCTTCCAGGCGGCGATGAACACCTTGTTCGCCGGTCGCGTCGCCGCAGCGGAGTAATGGTGCATGGTGATGACGCCGAGCGCCACG